>NZ_LR217695.1:0-300000 GCF_900698865.1 Buchnera aphidicola (Cinara cuneomaculata)
TATATATTTATATATTTATATATATGTAAATATATGTAAATATAATTATTTTTAGGAAAAAAAAAATGGTTTTTTATAAAAAATTTGATATCATTGTAATTGGTGGTGGACACGCTGGTACAGAAGCAGCGTCCGCTTCTTCAAGAATGGGTCAAAAAACTTTATTATTAACACAAAATATTAATACAATTGGAGAATTATCTTGTAACCCAGCTATTGGAGGAATAGGAAAAAGTCAATTAGTTAAAGAAATTGATGCTATGGATGGTTTAATGGCTCGTGTTACTGATTATGCTGGAATTCAATTTAGAAAATTAAATTCTAAAAAAGGATCTGCTGTACAGTCTACTCGCGCTCAAACCGATAGATCGTTATATAAAAAAAAGATGCAAGATTTTTTAATAAATCAAGAAAACTTACTAATTTTAGAAAAGGAAGTATCAGATTTAATTATTAAAAATAATCAAGTATATGGAGTTCTTACTGATGATGGTGATTCTTTTATTGGTACTGCAGTGATACTAACAACTGGTACTTTTTTAAATGGTCGCATGTATATTGGATCTAAAATATTATCTGGGGGCAGACGTGATGATGCTAATTCATCAATATTAGCTAAAAATTTAAAAAAATATCCTTTTAGATTTGGGCGACTGAAAACTGGTACACCTCCACGTTTACACGCTAAGACTATTAATTTTAATGAACTAGAAACTCAATGGGGAGATAATCCTATTCCATGGTTTTCTTTCATTAAAAATAGTTCAAAAAACCCAAAACAAGTACCTTGTTATATTACTTATACTAATGTTAATACTCATGAATTAATTAAAAATAATTTACATAATAGTCCATTATATAATGGAATTATTACAGGCATAGGACCTAGATATTGTCCTTCTATTGAAGATAAAATAGTTCGTTTTTCAAATAAACATCGTCATCAAATTTTTTTAGAACCAGAAGGTATTAATAGTGAAGTTATTTATCCTAATGGAATTTCTACTAGTTTATCTTCTAGGGTACAAAAAAAAATGGTACGTTCTATTAAAGGACTAGAAAGTGCAGAAATTATTTATCCAGGATATGCAGTAGAATATGATTTTTTTGATCCAAGAGATCTGAAAATGACATTAGAATCTAAAATTATTAAAAATCTATTTTTAGCCGGACAAATTAACGGTACGACTGGTTACGAAGAAGCAGGTGCGCAAGGTTTATTAGCAGGTATAAATGCTGCTCTATTGGTTCAGAACAAAATTTCTTGGTACCCAAAACGTAATCAAGCGTATATTGGGGTATTAATAGACGACTTGTGTAATAAAGGTACTTCTGAACCGTATCGAATGTTTACGGCTCGAGCAGAATATCGATTATTATTACGTGAAAATAATGCTGATGATCGTTTAACTGAAATTGGTTACAAGCTTGGAGTAGTTAGTTATAAACGATGGAGTATTTTTTCTAAAAAAAAAAATATAATTTCACAAGAACGTCGAAGATTAAAAAATATTATTATTACACCTAAATTATTTAATTGTTTTTTTAAAAATAAAAATTTAAATATTAATTTAAAACAAGATTGTACTGCTTTTGAGTTTTTACGTCGACCAAATATTACTTATACAATTTTAAAAAAATTCATAAATAATTTTATTTCTAATCAGACATTTATAAAAAATAAAGTAATTATTGAAGAAATTGAAACTCAAAGTAAATATTATGGTTATATTCAACGACAAAAAAGAGAAATAAAAAAAATTATACATTATGAATATATGAAGTTATCTTCTATTCAAGATTATAAATATGTTACCGGTTTATCTAATGAAGCAATAGACAAATTAAATATGTATCGACCTCATTCTATTGGTCAAGCTTCTCGCATCTCAGGTATAACTCCTGCAACGATATCTATTTTGCTTATTTTTTTAAAAAAATGTAATTTTAAAAATTAAGTATTTATTTTTATAAAATTCTTTTTAAAAATATTATTTTTGGCAGGTTTATTAAAATTATGTCCTGCCGAAATTAATAAATTTATAAATTTAATTATATAAGATATAAATAATTTTTATATATCAATATTTTTTGCGTATAAAGCATTTATTTTTATAAAACGACGCCTAGGTTCCACTGAGTCACCCATTAACGTACTAAACAATTGATTAGCTGCATGAGCATCATGCATAGTAATTTGTAACATTTTTCGGGTTTTAGGATTCATTGTCGTAGTCCATAATTGTTCAGGATTCATTTCTCCTAATCCCTTATATCTTTGTATATGAATCAATTTTTGAGTTTCTTTTATTAAGCTGTCAATAATGTCATCAATATTTTTAAATATAAATTTTTTATTATGAAACTTTATATACGCATGATTTTTAGTAATAAAATTAATTTTTTTTATAAATTTTAAAAATATCTTATATTTTGATATTGATAAAAAAATTTTTTTTAGAGAATATAAATAAAAATTTTTTTTATTACTAATGCTAAGAAGTGGTTCAAAATATATATTATTTTTTTTAATATGATAAGAATATATATGGTTTTTGTTAGATAAATTTTGATTTTGTAAAATTTTTATTAATTTTTGAATCCACTTTTCAACTATTTTTTTATTTTTTAGATTTTTTAAAGGAAAAATATATAACATAGCTTTATATATAAAAATAGGTATATGTGGATTATTAAGAAAATATTTTTTTTTAAGTTTCTGATATTCATTTATAATAATAGAAAATTTTCTTTTAATTTTTTTTTTGTCTGTTTGGTTTATATATTGTATATAGCTATTTTTTTGTATAATTTTATATTGATATTGATATAATGCTTTTGCATGCATGATATATTTTTCTTTTTTTCCTTGTTTTACTTTATACAAAGGAGGTTGTGCAATATATATGTGTCCTTTTTCTATAAGTTCTGGCATTTGTCGAAAAAAAAATGTTAATAATAATGTTCTAATATGTAATCCATCTACATCTGCATCAGTCATAATTATAATATGATGATATCGTAGTTTTTTAAAGTTATATTCTTCTTTTCCAAAACCACAACCTAAAGCAGTAATTAATGTAATTAATTCTGGAGAAGTTATTATTTTTTCAAATCGAGCTTTCTCTATATTTAATATTTTACCTTTTAACGGTAATACCGCTTGATTTCTTCTATTCCTACCTTGTTTGGCAGATCCTCCTGCTGAATCACCTTCTACTAAGTATATTTCAGAAAAAACAGGATCTTTTTCTTGACAATCTGATAATTTTCCAGGTAAATTAGCCACTTCTAATAACCCTTTTTTACGAGTTATTTCGCGAGCTTTTTTTGCCGCTTCTCTAGATCTTGCTGACTGTATAATTTTGTTTACAATAGTCTTAGCATCTTTTGGATTTTCTAATAAAAAATTCATTAAATGTTCGTTTAATAAGGTTTCAACAACTGATTTTACTTCTGATGATACTAATTTCTCTTTCGTTTGAGAAGAAAATTTTGGATTAAACATCTTAATTGAAATTAAGGCTGTTAATCCCTCTCTTGTATCTTCACCTGTAACAATAATTTTATTTTTTTTATTTGGTTTTTCTTTATCAGAAAAACAGTTTAATGTACGTGTTAAAGCGGCACGAAATCCAGATAAATGACTACCTCCATCTTGTTGCGGGACATTGTTAGTAAAACATAAGATTTTTTCTTGAAATGTTGTATTCCATTGCATTGCAATATTTACTTCAACAGATTTTTTTTTTTTTTGAAATATAAAAATTTTATTATGTATTGGTTTTTTATTTATATTTAAATATTTTATAAATGATTTAATCCCTCCTTTATGAAAATATTGAAATTTTTTTTTATTATTAAAATCTTTTAATTTAATTTTTACATTATTATTTAAATAAGATAATTCTTGTAATCTTTTTTGTAAAATATCACATTGAAAAGTATTATGGTTAGTAAAAATATTTTTGTTTGGCCAAAAACGAATTTTTGTTCCTTTTCTTTGTGTTTTTCCAGAATAAGATAATAGTTTCTGTGGATTTCCATTAAGATATTTTTGTTGATATTTTTTTTTATTACGGTAGATACATAAATCTAATCGTTCTGATAATGCATTTACTACTGAAATACCTACACCGTGTAATCCACCGGATACTTTATATGAATTTTCATCAAATTTACCGCCAGCATGTAGTACCGTCATAATAACTTCAGCAGCAGATATTCCTACTTCTGGATGAATGTCAATAGGTATTCCTCTTCCATTATCCCGTACAGATACAGAATTATCAGTGTGTATAATAACTTCAATTAAATCGCAATACCCTGCTAGAGCTTCATCAATTGCATTATCTACTACTTCAAATACCATATGATGTAATCCTGTACCGTCATCAGTATCACCGATATACATACCTGGTCGTTTTCTAACTGCGTCTAATCCTTTGAGTATTTTTATATTAGAAGAAGTGTATGAATTTGACATGTATTATCCTATTATATTAGTAGTATTTTTTATACAAAAATATATATATTAAAAATTAACTTATTTAAAATAAACTTATATTTTTAATGGCATAATTATAAATTTAATTTCTTTTTGTATATTTGATTGAATTTGAATACTTGAAATTGGTATATTAAAAACAATATTAATTGTATTATTTTTTAATACATTTAGAACATCAAGTAAATAAAAAACATTTATAGAAAATGAAATATTTTCATATTTATAATCAATACGAAAAGAATCACGTGATTCTTCGTCATCTTGATTACTTGATGTAATTGTTAGTAAATTTTTCGAAAAATTTAAATAAACACCTTTAAAGGTAGTGTTGCATAAAATTGATGTTTTTAATAATGATTCTTTTAATTGTTCTATTGATATTACTATACAGCGAGTATACGTATTTAGAATAATATCATGATAATTAGGAAAATGACCATTTATTAATTTAGTAATTAAAATTATATTATTAATTTGAAAAGATACATAATGATTATGAATAATAATTTCTATTAAATCAGTTGTATAATTTAATAATCTATATAGTTCTAAAATAGCTTTTTTATTAATAATTATAGAAAATTCGTGTATATGCAAATCTACATGAGTTTTATATAAAGACAATCTATGTCCATCCGTAGTTACTCCATATAAATAGTTTCCTTTGTATTCTAGTAACATGCCGTTTAAGGTATTTCGAATATCGTTATTGGCAATAGAAAAATGTGTTAATAAAATAATTTCTTTTAACATCAATTGAGACATAAAAAATTCTTTATTATTTTTAATAATTTTAAATTGAGGAAATTTTTTATATGAAATAGTATTTAATTTAAATATACTATTTAGTATTTTAATAGTTATTTTTTGATTAAATAATTGAAAATGTAATTCTACATTACTTTTTATATTACGACAAATATTAAATATTTTTTTTCCAGAAACTGTAATACAACCGGCTGTATAAAAAATATAATTTTTTTTATGTATATATGCATTTAATTCAAGTTCTAATGTAGAACTTGTTAATTTAAGCATATTTTTATTAATTTGTATCATTATATTTTCCAATACTGGAAAAATTGTATTTTTTGTGATAATTTTATTGATTTTTTTAAAAGAATTTAAAAAATCATTTTTTTTTATTTTGAATTCCATATTTTATGAATTTAGTTGATTAAATAAATATAAAAAATCGTAATAGAGTTTATTTTTTTTTTTTAATTGATTAATTTTTTTATATGCATACATGACAGTAGTACGGTGTTTTTTTCCAAAAGCTACACCTATATCAGAAAAGCTATAATTAGTTAATTTTTTTATTAAAGTCATAGCAATTTGTCTTGATCTTACAATAAATTTAGATCTTTTTTTTGAAATCATATCTGATATTTTAATCTTAAAATAAATAGAGACTTTTTTTTGAATTAACTTTATATCTATGTTTTTTTTTTTTTGTATTTTTCTTTTAAATTCCCGTTGAATAAGATGTATTTTTATTTTTTTTTTTAAGAATAATGATGTTAAATATATTTTTTTTAAAAAATTTTTTAATTCTCGTATATTAGAATATAAATTTTTTGCAATATATTGAGCAGATTTATATGGTAAATAAATTTTATGTTTATATGCTTTTTTTAAAAGAATATATGTTCTAGTAATTAATTCTGGAGATTTAATAGGTATAATTAATCCTTGCTTAAAATAAAATTGCAAATTTTTATTGATTCCATTAATATAATTTGGATAACGGTCTGAGCTTAATATAATTTTTTGATTTTTTTCAAATAATTTTTTAAATATATAAAACAATTCTTTTTGTAAATATTTCTTATAAGAAAATAGTTGAATGTCATCTATAAGTAGTACATTAATAGAACTATAATAATTTTTAAAATGTTCAATAGAATTATTCTGTATTGAATGTATCATATTTTCAATAAAATTTTTTGAATGTATGTATATTACTTTAATATTATAATTATCTATTAAAAATTTATTTCCTATGGCATGAAGTAAATGCGTTTTTCCTAAACCTGTATCGCTATATAAAAATAATGAATTATAAATATTTTTTATATTTTCAGTAAATTTGTAAGATAAAAAACGAGCCAATTGATTTGATTTACCTTCGATAAAATTATTAAATTGATATTTTGGATTAATGCCAGTATTTGATATTATTTTTATTTGTAATTTTTTTTTTTTCTTTTTTTGTGTATATTTTTATTAAAATGTTTATTTAGCATATATATTAAGATGAATCATAATTTATTTACATATAGTGCTTATATAATGATTGTTTATAATTTATCATTTATTTTAAATTTATTTTTTATAAAATATTACATTATTGTGTTATACAAGATATAATATAAAAAATAATTCAATATTTATATTGAATAAACTGTTTATATAAATAGTTAATTAGTTGGTTTTTAATAGTATTATTTGACATCAAATTATATTGATATTTTTTGAAAAAAAATAATTGTCATTATTATATTTTTTTATTTTAAAAAATAGTCAAATTAAGGATTTTAATTTATAAATATTATGTTATAAATATTTTTTATAAAAATAAAATTTTATTAATAAAATATTTATAAAAATATAATAAGGAAAAATTGTTATGAAACGTACTTTTCAACCATCTATTCTTAAACGTAATCGAACTCATGGTTTTCGTGCTCGCATGTCTTCTAAAAGTGGTAGAGCCATACTATCTCATCGACGTTTAAAGTCTCGTTCAGTTTTATGTGTATAGGGATACTACATGAAATTATGCAATACGCCTCGTTTTTTTTTTAAAAAAAAATTACGTTTATTGTCGAACGATCAATTTAAGTATGTTTATGAACGTAATTTTAGAATTCATGTAAAATCATTTATTATATTAAGATGTATAAATAATTTAAATTATCCAAGATTAGGTATGTCTATTGCTAAAAAAAATATTATACGATCACATGATCGTAATAGAATTAAACGTTTGATTCGAGAAAGTTTTCGTTTAATTCAACATAATTTATTATTAATGGATTTTATTATTATTGTAAAAAAAAATACACATTTATTGAAAAATAATAGTATTTTGTTTTTTTTACAAAATATATGGCGTTTTAATAGTAAAAAAAATTTTAAATATAAATAAATTATAATGTGATTATATATATTATAAATTCATATTATTTTATTTTTTAATTTTATTTAATGAGACAATTTTATGATATATTTTAAACGTATTTTTTTTATAGTATCTTGTGTTTTATTCTCTTTCTTGATATGGAATTTTTGGAATACACATTTTTCTATAAATCAAAGTAATTTACAGATAAATAATTATTTAAATAAAATAAATGATGTTAATAATGATAATCAAGATCAATTAGTTAATGTAGAATGTAATGTATTGCCGTTAAATATTAATTCTTTACTTCAAAAAATTGAACACCCTAACTCAGGAGGACATAATTCTAAAATAAATACATCATCTATTTTTAATTTTTTATCAAATAAAAAAAAAAATATTTATAGGAATATAATAAAATTTATTTATCGTCAAGTTGATTATATAAAAAGTATCAGAAACCCTATATATGTAATTCAATCAAGATTAAATAAATTACCGTTAAATCCTAAATTAGTTAGATTTTTTATAAAATTGAAATCAAAAGGTTATATTTTTTATAAAAAAATAGTTTCTTTAATACAAGTATTGTATAAACCTTGCATGAGTTTTATTGATCGGTATATTAGATATTATAGGATATATAATATACTTATGAATGAATTACGAGACATTCAAATGTTTTTTAAAAAAAAAAATTTTTTAGAACATCTTTTTATTAATCGAGATTATAAAAAAACTGTTTTTATTGATAAAAAGGAAAATTCTTTTATTTACCATATTAAAAATAATTATAATATTTTTGTAATGAAATTATTATCTCAAATTAATAATGTTAATTTTAATAATTTTTATAAAGTATTTTATACCATTCAAGTAAAACCTAAAATACAAAATAAAACATCTAAAGTTTCTAAAAATTTAGAATCTCACATAAAACACAAATGGTTATATATAATTACTTATCCTTTATTAAAATTATTAATTTTTTTTTATAGCATACTAAATAATTGGGGATTGACGATTATTATCGTTACTATTTTGTTAAAAATAATTACATATCCAATAACTAAATTGCAATATATATCTGTTTTAAAAATGAAATTATTACAATCAAAAATACGGGACATAAAAAATCAATTTAAAAATGATTCAGATATTATGAACAAAAAAATTTTATCATTATATCAATCTAAAAAAATTAATCCTTTTATGAGTCTTTTTTTTTCTATTTTACAAGCTCCTATATTTCTAGCTTTTTATTATGTGTTAGTAACTTCTGTTACACTACATCATGCACCTTTTTTATGGATTCATGATTTATCTAGTTATGATCCTTATTATTTTTTACCGATATGCATCGGTTTAAGTGTTTTCCTTACACAACTTCATGAATTAAATTTTAATAATATCTTTAAGCAAAAAAATTTTTTACGTATAATTCCAATTTTATTTACTGGTTTTTTTATTTGGTTACCTTCAGGATTAGCGTTGTATTATCTAACTAGTAATTTAGTAAATTATTTACAACAACGAATAATACGTCATAATTTCATTAAAAAAAATATTTGATTGAATCAAATATTCTAATATTTAATTAATTTTATTAAACAAAAAATTTATATATTTGGAATGAAAATAGAATATGATATTTCATGACACTATTGTAGCTCCAGCAACAGCTTTAGGTCAATCAGGTATCGGAATTATAAGAATTTCCGGTTTTTCTGTTTTAAAGATAATAAAAAAATTTTTAAAGCTTTCTATGAAGGAACGGTTTGCTCATTATACATCTTTCTTAGATATTCACGGTAATATTATTGATCACGGTATTGCTTTATTTTTTTTAGCTCCTCGATCATTTACAGGTGAAGATATATTAGAATTTCATGGCCATGGTAACCCTATTATATTAGACTTATTAATAAAAAATATATTATTAATTAAAAATGTTCGTATAGCTCGTCCCGGTGAATTTACAGAAAGAGCCTTTTTAAATAAAAAAATAGATTTAATTCAAGCAGAAGCTATTAGTGATATAATTAGTGCGCAGTCTGAAGTTGCAGTAAAATCTGCATTGCGTTCTTTATCAGGTATATTTTCAAAAAAAATATATGTCATTATTAATCTAATAAAAACTTTTTTTTCTAGAATAGAAGCAGTTATTAATTTTCCTGATGAAATAAATATTTCTTTTAAAATACAAGATAATTTATCAAAAATAATAAAATTACTTAAAGAGTTGATAGATATAGTAAAAAAAAATAATATATTGCAGAAAGGCATCAAAATAGTTATCGGAGGTCCACCGAATGTTGGTAAATCTAGTTTGTTTAATTGTTTATCTAACAAAAAAATTTCTATTGTTACTAACATTCCAGGTACTACTCGTGATGTCATGAATAATAATATTTATGTAAATGGAATATCTTGTGAATTATTAGATACTGCCGGGTTGCGTAAAAGTGATGATATTATCGAAAGAATAGGTATAAAATTAGCAAAACGAAATATTCGTTGTTGTGATCATATTTTCTTTGTTTTAGATGCTACGCATAATTATAAAAAAAATAATAAATTTATGTTAAAAAGCATAAATAATTTACAAAAAAATCAAAATATTACGTTTATTTTTAATAAAATAGATCTTATTAATCAAATACCTCATGCAGAAATGATATATAAAAAATTTCCAGTTTTTTATATATCAGTTAAAAATAAACAAGGAATTAATTTAATAACTGATAGAATTAAAAATTTATCTAAAGTTTTAAATAATGTTGAAAATGTTTTTTTAGCCCGACAGAGACATCTTATAGGATTAGAAGAATCATTAGATTATTTAATAACAGGTCAAATAGATTGGTTAGATAATCAAAATATTGAATTATTATCAGATAATATTCGCTTATCGCTTCAAAGTTTATTAGGTATCACTGGACATTTTAATAATGAAGATTTATTAAATAAAATTTTTTCTGAGTTTTGTATTGGTAAATAAAATATATAAATATTATTTTTATTTAACTAACATATGCCCGGAGGCGGAATTGAACCACCGACACGGGGATTTTCAGTCCCCTGCTCTACCAACTGAGCTATCCGGGCATTAAAGTGATTAAACATTAAAATATTTATCTTGTCAATGATTTTATTAAAAATTTTTTAAATTTATGTATAAAAAATAATTTTTTAAAATTAAATAGTATATATGTTTAATTATTTAATTTAATTTTTAATTTCATTCAAATTAATAATTTATTAAACAGATCAAAATATTAAAACAATTAAATAAAAAATTTAAATAAACCCCTTGAAATTCTTTATTTAGATCCATATATTCTTAAAATATAAGAGTACATTAAAAATACTAGTAGTCATTTTATTTGTATAAAATGTATTTTATTTATTAAAGAGGATTATAATATGAAACTTCGTCCATTACATGATAGAGTAATTGTTAAACGTAATGAAGCAGAATTGAAATCTGCTGGCGGTATTGTATTAACTGGCTCTGCAGCTGGAAAATCTACTCGAGGTGTAGTTTTATCAGTTGGAAAGGGTCGCGTTTTAGATAATGGCAATATTAAAAAACTAGATGTTAAAGTTGGTGATGTTGTAATTTTCAATGAAGGTTATGGCGCAAAGACTGAAACTATTGATAATGAAGAAGTTTTGATTTTAACTGAAAGTGATATTTTAGCGATTTTAGAAGAATAATTAGATTAATTATTAACACTAATAATTTTAAATTTTGAGGACATTTCAAATGGCAGCGAAAGATGTAAAATTTGGTAATGAAGCTCGAATTAAAATGCTTCGCGGAGTTAATGTTTTAGCTGATGCGGTTAAAGTAACGTTGGGTCCTAAAGGAAGAAATGTAGTATTAGATAAATCTTTTGGTCCACCAAGTATTACAAAAGATGGTGTTTCAGTTGCTCGAGAAATTGAATTAGAAGACAAATTTGAAAATATGGGCGCTCAAATGGTCAAAGAAGTTGCATCTAAAGCGAATGATGCAGCAGGTGATGGAACTACAACAGCAACTTTATTAGCTCAATCTATAGTGAATGAAGGTTTAAAAGCAGTTGCTGCTGGTATGAACCCTATGGATTTAAAACGTGGAATTGATAAAGCTGTAATTCATGCTGTTGATGAATTAAAAAAAATATCAGTTCCTTGTGCGGATTCTAAGGCGATTACACAAGTAGGTACCATTTCAGCAAACGCAGATGAAAAAGTAGGTAGTTTAATAGCTGAGGCTATGGAAAAAGTAGGAAATGATGGTGTTATTACGGTTGAAGAAGGTACTGGTTTACAGAATGAACTAGAAGTAGTAAAAGGTATGCAATTTGATAGAGGATATTTATCTCCTTATTTTATTAATAAGCCAGATACTGGATTAGTAGAATTAGATAATCCATATATATTAATGGCAGATAAAAAAATATCTAATATTCGAGAATTATTACCAATTTTAGAGTCAGTTGCTAAATCTAGTAAACCATTATTAATTATAGCAGAAGATTTAGAAGGTGAAGCATTAGCAACGTTAGTAGTAAATTCTATGAGAGGAATAGTTAAAGTATCAGCTGTCAAGGCGCCCGGATTTGGTGATCGTCGTAAAGCGATGTTACAAGATATTTCTATTCTTACAGGTGGTTCTGTTATATCTGAAGAATTAGCTATGGAATTAGAAAAAGCTTCTTTAGAAGATTTAGGACAAGCAAAACGTGTTGTTATTACTAAAGATGCAACTACTATTATTGGTGGTAACGGTAATAAGAGTAGTATTAAAGGTCGAATTAATCAAATTAGACAGGAAGTTAGTGAAGCAACTTCTGATTATGATAAAGAAAAATTAAATGAACGTTTAGCTAAATTGTCGGGTGGTGTAGCAGTATTAAAAGTAGGAGCTGCTACTGAAGTCGAAATGAAAGAGAAAAAAGCTCGTGTTGAAGATGCATTGCATGCAACTAGAGCAGCCGTAGAAGAAGGAGTAGTTCCGGGTGGAGGAGTTGCACTAGTTCGCGTAGCAGAAAAAATTTCCCGCATTAATGGTCAAAATGAAGATCAAAATGTTGGAATACGTGTAGCCTTACGTGCAATGGAAGCTCCTTTACGCCAAATTGTTGCAAATTCAGGTGAAGAACCATCGGTTGTAACTAATAATGTAAAAGATGGACACGGTAATTATGGTTATAACGCAGCTACTGATGAATATGGAGATATGATATCTTTTGGAATATTAGATCCAACAAAAGTTACGCGATCTGCATTACAATACGCAGCTTCTGTTGCTGGATTAATGATTACTACAGAATGTATGGTCACAGATCTTCCTAAAGATGAAAAATCTTCTTCTGATTTAAGTACTCCGCCAGGCGGTGGAATGGGTGGCGGTATGGGTGGCATGATGTAATTTTTATTTTTATGTTACTTAATTTAAGTATTGCTATCATAATAATAAAAAATAATTTTTTATATTAATTTTTATAGTTTGACGGTCTCCTTGTTCTCGGGAATAATAACTATATGAGAACAAGGGGTTATATTTATATATTGAGATGTATATTATGACAGCTTATAGCGGTAATTCTTTAAAGTCAGGAATAAAAATTTTAATAGATAATGATCCATATGAAATTCAATATAGTGAATTTATTAAACCTGGAAAAGGTCAAGCTTTTGTAAGGATTAAATTAAAGCAACTTATAACAGGAAAATTATTAAATAGAACTGTTAAAGCTACTGATATTTTTTATTCTATAGATATCAAAGAAATTCATGCAGTATATTTATATACTAATAAATCTATTTGGGTATTTATGAATAAAGAAAATTTTGAACATATTGAAGTATTATATAAATTTTTAAATGGTGTTGATAAATGGTTAATAAATACATCAAAATGTAAAATTACTTTATGGAATAATTCCCCTATTGCTGTTAATATTAATAATTTTATACATTTACGAGTCAATAATACAGATATTGAAGTACAGGGTGATACCATTAATTCATCCAATAAATTAGTTACAGTAGAAACTGGCGCTATAGTACGTGTACCTTTGTTTGTTAAAAAAGATGATGTTATTAAGATAGATACACGTAATGGAAAGTATATTTCACGTGTATTTTGTTCATGAAGAATAGATATATAAATTTATTTATTGATATATAATTTAATATACGTTTTTTCTATAGCTATCCCATTCGAATGTTAACCATAAACTATTACCTAAACTCATTCTATCAACTACTCTTTCTCCTAATAAATTTTTTAATTGGTTATAATTCAAATTAGATAACATACCAGTAGATTTTTTTGATGATGATCGTCTATCTATGATTTGATTAATAATCATTTTTTCATATCGAGATTCTATTTGCATTCCAACTTCATCAATTATTAGGAGATCTACTGTACTTAAATTTTCTAATAGTCTTTCTTCTGTTATACTGGTCAAAGATCTATTGAATGTACTTTTTATGGTAGACATTAAATCTGCGACTGTAATTATTAATATAGTATACCCATTAATAATTAAATAATTACCAATAGCAGATGCTAAGTGATTTTTTCCGGTTCCAGGGCGACCTGAAAATATAAAGCTTGCAATATTGTTTTTAAAGTTTTCTGCATATTTACGAGCTGCATGAAGAACTTTTCTATGTCCTTCATGATGAATATTATAATTTTTGAAGGAACAATTTATATATAATTCTTTTATTCCTGATCTACCTAATGTTCGTTTTATTTTCATAGCTTTGTTATGACGTATAATAGATTCAGAACGTTTTTTTCCTTGTTCTTGATTCCATAATAGTAGTTCTTTATCATTATAAAATTTTGGCTGTATATATGCGGGCATTATTTTTTTTATTTTTTTTAAAAAGTTATTTATTTTATATTTTTTTTTTCTCATATGTAATTTCTATGGTAGAATGCTTATATAAAAATTATACTAGAATTTTTATATTTTTTTTATATATATTTTTAAAATTTTTTAGTGAATATTTTTATATATATAAAAATATATTCATATATTGTGTTTAATAATCATTTGTGTACAATATATTAGTTGTAATTTATTTTCAAAATAAATTTATTTATTTTTATTTTAATATGTATATGGATGTATGATTAAAGTGTATAAAAAATTTTTTATATTCATTGTTATATTATTATGGATTTATAAAATAATGATAACGATACTGTTCCAATATTTTTTTTTTTCATTAATTTCCAATTATCTGGATAAAAAATATTATCATCGATATGTTCAACATATATAATAGAATTATTATGGGTCCAATTATATTTTTCTAGATACTTAATAGACAAGTTTAATAATTTTTTATTATTAAACGGTGGATCTAGATAGATAATATCAAATGGTTTACTATATTTTTTTAACCATATTAGCGTATTAACTCGAAAAACAGATATATTGTTAATTAAAAAAACTTTGATAGTTTTTTTTAATTTTTTTACTAAAATATAATTTTTTTCTAATGCTGTTACTGATTCAGCTGATCGAGATACTGATTCTATGCTTAAATTTCCACTACCTGCAAAACAATCTAAACATATAGAATTTTTAATATAATTTTGCAGCCAATTGAATAATACTTGTTTAACAAAATTTCTTGTAGGTCGTACATTTATTTTGGTTACTGAATGTAATATTCGATTTTTTAAAAATCCACCAGTAACACGAATTTTTTTTTGTTTCATTTTCATATTTATAAATTTACAATAGAATTGTGATTTATTATATATATATAAAATATTTTATATTAAAAATTTGAGGTTTTGTATGTTTAATAAAAAAAAAATTTTTTTTCTGCATTAAATATTTTTTCTAAAAATAAAAAGAAAAAATATGATAGTAAAAATGTTTTAATTCAGCCAGAAACACGTACTTCTAAAAAACCAGTTTTTTCTTTTTTAAGTAATTATATATATAATACGAAAAAATTTTTTATTAATAAAATTAATAGTATTTTTTCTAAACAAACTATAGATAGTCATATTTTTAAAGAATTAAGAAATTTATTATTGTTATCTGATTTTGGAGTTGTAGCTACTGAAAAAATTTTATATAAATTTAAAAAAAAAATTAATCAGAAAAATATTTTAGATACTAAAATAGCTATTTCTTATTTTAAGACTCTATTATTAGATATGTTAAAAATTTCTGAAAAATTTGAATATTGTAATTTTAAAACAATGCCGTTCGTTATTTTAATTATCGGTGTTAATGGGGCTGGTAAAACTACTACTGCTGCTAAACTAGCATATTTTTATAAAAAACTCGGTCATTCTGTCTTATTGGCCGCAGGGGATACTTTTCGATCCGCTGCTATTGATCAACTAATAGAATTAGGATCAATGTATAATATTCCAGTATTTTCAAAACCAATAGGTTCTGATCCTGCTTCAGTAGCATTTGATGCAGTTAAACAGGCTAGAGAACAAAAAAAAAAAATTTTAATTATTGATACAGCAGGTCGGTTACACAATAAAGATCATTTAATTCAAGAATTACAAAAGATTAACAGAGTTATTAGAAAATTTTCTTCAACAGCACCTCAAGAAATTTTTTTAGTATTAGATGCTGGAATTGGTCAAAATTCTATTCAGCAAGCTAGAATTTTTTCTTCTCATATCAAAATTACAGGATCTATTGTAACTAAATTAGACGGAACAGCTAAAGGTGGTATAATTTTTTCTATTGTTAAGGAGTTAATGATTCCTATCCGATACATTGGTATAGGAGAAAAAATAACAGATTTTAAATTGTTTAATCGAAAAGCATTTATTGATAGTTTTTTTGATGCTATTTTATGAAATAGATTTGTTAATCTTTTAATTAATGAGTTAACAAGAATTTATAGTATATATTTTAATTTTAGGATAAAATGAAAAAAATAAAAAATCAAATTAATTCAGTGAGTTTTTTTAATATTGGTAGTTTAGATGCATATATTCGTATGGCGAATTCGTTTTCTATTTTATCATCTAAAAAAGAAAAATTTCTTGCAAAAAAAATATACTTTTACAGTGATATAGAATCTGCAAAATTATTAATTTTATCGAATTTACGATTTGTTATTCTAGTTGCGAAACATTATTCAGGATATGGTTTACCGCAAGCAGATTTAATTCAAGAGGGAAATATTGGATTAATGAAGGCAATTAGACGATTTAATCCTAATATTAATGTTCGCTTAGTGTCTTTTGCTGTTCATTGGATAAAATCGGAAATTCATGAATACGTTTTAAAAAATTGGCGTATAGTAAAAGTAGCAACCACTAAAGCTCAGAGAAAATTATTTTTTAATTTAAGAAAATCAAAAAAACGATTAGGATGGTTTAATCGTCATGAGATAAATATTGTAGCACGTGAATTAGGAGTTAGTCAGCAAGAAGTACAAGAAATGGAAGCGCGCATGTCTGCTCAAGACATTACATTGGATATTACAGCTCCAGATTCTCAATCTGAGAATCCTATTAATAACACACGATCGTCTTTTTATTTAGAGGATAAGAAATCAAATTTTGCAGTTGAAGTAGAACAGGATGATTGGGCTTTACATGCTACTAATAAACTAAGTAATGCTTTATTAGTATTGGATGAAAGGAGTCAACAAATTATTAAAAGACGTTGGTTAAATCAAAATAATTCTAAAATTACTTTACAAGCAATTGCTCAAGATTATGGTATTTCAGCAGAGCGAGTAAGACAATTAGAAAAAAATGCTATGAAAAAATTAAAAATAGCCATTGAAACATAATTATTATTTATAATTTTAATATTTTTTATATATAATTAAATTAATTTTTCTGATATATTACATGTATTTAATAAATTTATCGTATTTATCATATAAATTTATTAAACTATTTTATCAGTAATAAATATAATTTTTTTTAAGTATTGTTATTCTTTTGTTTGTTAATTTTTAATAATTCAATTATTTTAAATATAATAGGAAAATTTATATATGGCTATAAAAAATCATATACTAGGATTTCCTAGAATTGGTTTACATCGTGAATTAAAGTTTGCTCTAGAGGATTATTGGAGCAATAAAATTACATTACATGATTTATTAAATATTGGTAAAAAAATTAGATATAGCAACTGGAAGAGTCAAATTGATAGTGGTTTGGATTGTGTAACAGTAGGTGATTTTGCTTGGTATGATCATGTTTTAAACATTAGTATGATGATTAATAATATTCCTAGCAGACATCAAATTGACAAAGAAAAACTAAATTTAGATACATTATTTAGGATAGCTCGTGGATCTAAATCAATTAAAAAAAATTGTTCAGCATCTGAAATGACAAAATGGTTTAATACAAATTATCATTATATAGTACCTGAATTTGTACATAATCAAGAGTTTTGTTTTTCTTGGAAACAAATCCTCGAAGAAACTGATGAAGCATTATCTTTAGGTTATACTGTAAAGCCTGTCTTATTAGGTCCCATAACATATCTTTGGTTAGGAAAAGTAAAAGGTATTCATTTTAATAAATTAGATCTTTTAGAAAAAATAATACCGATTTATCAAGAAGTATTAGCGGAATTATCTAAAAGACAAGTTAAATGGATTCAAATAGATGAACCTATTTTGGTTTTAGATCTTCCAAAAAGATGGAAGCAATCATTTGTTTATACATATAAAAAGATATATACAAATAAAATAAAAATTTTATTAGCTACCTATTTTGGTGATATACATCATAATATGGATATAGTAAATATATTGCCAGTTAATGGTTTACATATTGATTTAGTCGCTGGTAAGTATGATCTTATGAAGTTAGACGATGATTTTAATAAAAAATTTTTATTATCCTTGGGAGTAATTAATGGTCGTAATATTTGGAAAGCTGATTTATTGAATTGGTTTACTCAATTAAAATTTTTTATGAAATTGAGAAAAACTTTTTGGATCAGTACATCTTGTTCATTACTACATACTCCGTTGGATTTATCATTGGAAAATAACTTGACAGATTTTGTAAAATCTTGGTTTTCATTTAGTATACAAAAATGTTTAGAATTATCTATTTTATCTCGTGTATTAAATAATAAATTACATATTGAAGAAATACATCAGTGGATCAAACCAATTGATGCATATAAATCATCTAATATTATTAATAATATTGCTGTGCAAAAACGTATATTACAAATTTCTCCCGATCAAATAAAAAGAAATAGTAATTTTACTATTCGTTCTAAAATTCAAAAGTTAAATTTAAATTTACCTATATTGCCTACCACTACTATTGGTTCTTTTCCACAGACATCAGATATTAGAAAATTACGTATAGATTATAAAAATAAAAAAATTAGTCAGTTAGACTATGACACTTCAATTAAAGAGCATATTAAAAATAATATTCTTCAACAAGAAAAATTAGGTTTAGATGTTTTAGTGCATGGAGAACCTGAACGAAATGACATGGTCGAATACTTTAGTGAGTATTTGGAAGGTTTTGTTTTCACACAATACGGATGGGTACAAAGTTATGGATCACGATGCGTTAAACCGCCGATTATTGTAGGTGATATTAGTCGCATTACTCCAATTACAGTCATGTGGTCTAAATTTGCTCAAACATTGACTAATAAACCAATTAAGGCGATGTTAACAGGACCGGTAACAATTTTATGTTGGTCGTTTCCGCGAGAAGATATTTCTAAAGAAAATATTGCTAAGCAGATCGCTTTAGCTTTAAGAGACGAAGTTCTAGATTTAGAGAATGCCGGTATTAATATTATTCAGATTGATGAACCAGCTTTAAGAGAAGGATTGCCTTTAAGAAAATATGATTGGAACGATTATTTATCTTGGGCTGTTAAATCTTTTCAATTATGTTCTTCAGTTGTTAAAGATAGTACGCAAATTCATACTCATATGTGTTATTGTGAATTCAACGATATTATGTCATCAATCGTCGATTTAGATGTTGATGTTATTACTATCGAAACATCTCGTTCAGATATGGAATTATTAGAATTTTTTAAAACTTTTAAGTATCCCAATGACATTGGTCCTGGTGTATATGATATTCACTCTCCAAATATCCCGTCAATTAATTGGATTGAACAATTACTAATTAAAGCTTTAAAATATATTCCGATACAGCAGTTATGGGTAAATCCTGATTGTGGTTTAAAAACACGTACTTGGACGGAAACATCGTTAGCATTACAAAATATGATAACTGCTACGATGAATATTCGAAAAAAATTTTTTAAAAAGTAATATAATTTTTATTCCACTTCATGCAATCTATTGATTTTTTTTTGATTGTATTTAGTGGTTGAAATACATGTATTTTTGTATTTAGGATGTTCGATATATATCGAGCTGTTAACGAAATCAGCTCGAATTATATTTTATAGATTATTAGAGATATTTTCAGTAGAGTTTAATAATTCTGATAAATTTGCTGTTGCTTCTTCTACACTAATGGATCGGTTGTTATTTTTTTTGTTTGAAAAATTTTTTGTTTTGTTTATTAATCTTTGTTTATGATATTTATATCCTGTTCCAGCTGGAATAAGTCTGCCTACAATAACATTTTCTTTCAATCCGCGTAATTTATCTTTTTTTCCTGCTACAGCGGATTCAGTTAAAACACGAGTAGTTTCTTGAAATGATGCAGCTGAAATAAATGATTCTGTAGCTAAAGAGGCTTTAGTAATTCCTAATAAATCTCGAGAAAATTTTGCTATTTTTTTATTATTTTTTTTTAATTTTTTATTTTCTAAAATAATACGTGAATATTCTATTTGTTCTCCTTGTAAAAAATGAGAATCACCAGAATTTGTGATTGTAGCTTTTCTTAACATTTGTCTTATTATAACTTCGATATGTTTGTTATTTATTTTTACACCTTGTAATCTATAAACTTCTTGAACTTCATTTATTATATAGTCAGTTACTGCTTGTACTCCTCTTAATCTTAAGATATCATGCGGAGATTCTGGACCATCAGATATGATATCTCCTTTTTCTATTCTTTCTCCTTCAAATACATTAAGTTGTCTCCATTTTGGAATCATTTCTTCGTATGTATTATTTCCATCAGACGGAGTAAGTATTAATCTTCTTTTTCCTTTCGTTTCTTTTCCAAATGAAATAATGCCATTAATTTCAGCAAGAATAGCTAATTCTTTAGGTTTTCTAGCTTCAAATAAATCTGCGACTCTAGGTAAACCACCTGTGATATCTTTAGTTCCGACTGATTCTTGAGGTACACGAGCTAATGTATCTCCTGAAGATATTTTCATTCCATTATCTAATTGTACAACAGATTTTCCTGGCAAAAAATATTGGGCTGGCATATCAGTGCCGGGTATAAATACATCGAAACCATTTTTATTAATAATTTTTAAAGCAGGTTTTAAATCTTTGCCTTGTACATGTCGTTCAGATGTATCAAGAATTATGATAGAAGATAAACCCGTTAATTCATCAGTTTGTTTACTAATACTTTGTCCGTCAATCATATCGATAAATTGAATATATCCACTAACTTCAGTGATAACGGGAATAGTATGTGGATCCCATCGAGCAATTATTTCACCAGCTTTAATTTTTGCTCCTTCTCCTTTTTTAAGTATAGATCCGTACGGTATTTTATAGCTTTCTTGTGTTTTTCCAGATTTATCTAACATTTTTAATTCTACGTTTCTAGAAATAATAACAATTTTACCTTGCGAATTAACAACAGATTTTGCTTGATTTAAGTGAATACGTCCATTTTTACGAACTTGAATGCTAGATTCAGATGCTACTTTAGAGGCTGCGCCTCCAATATGGAATGTACGCATAGTTAACTGCGTACCGGGTTCACCAATAGATTGAGCGGCGATAACTCCTACTGCTTCTCCTTTATTGACTAACGTACCACGAGCTAAATCACGTCCATAACAGTACGCGCATACTCCAAATATTGTTTCACAATGTACAACTGATCTAACTTGAATAGTATCAATGGAATTATCTTCTAAAATACTACACCATTTTTCATTTAATAGGGTATTTTTTGGTATCATAATTTTTGTAGAATTGATATATAAAATATTTTCTACAGTTATACGACCTAATACTCTTTCTCTAAGAGATTCTTTAATATCTCCTCCTTCAATTAAAGCGCTCATAGAGATACCTTTTTTAGTATTACAGTTAGTTTCAGTAATTACTAAATCTTGAGCTACATCTACTAATCGTCTAGTTAAATAACCAGAATTGGCTGTTTTTAAAGCAGTATCCGCTAATCCTTTTCTTGCACCGTGCGTGGAAATAAAATATTGTAATACATTTAATCCTTCTCTAAAATTTGCAGTTATTGGTGTTTCTATGATAGAACCATCGGGTTTAGCCATTAACCCACGCATTCCTGCTAGTTGTCTAATTTGAGCTGCAGAACCTCTCGCACCGGAATCTGCCATCATAAAAATATTATTGAAAGATTTTTGTATTATTTTTTTTTGATTTTTATCATTAAAAATATTACGTGATAAATTCTTCATCATAGCATCTGCAATATTTTCGTTAGCTGTCGCCCAAATATCTATTACTTTATTATATCGTTCACTTGCAGTGACTAATCCTGTTTGAAATTGTTTATGTATTTCAGAAACTTCTTTATCTGCTTGTAATATAATGCTTGTTTTTTCTACGGGAATTATAATATCATTAATTCCTACGGATACACCGGATTTTGCTGCATATGAAAATCCCATATACATAATTTGATCAGCCAAGATCACAGTTTTTTTTAGACCTAACTTTCTGTAACAAATATTTAAAATTTTCGAAATATCTGTTTTTTTTAAAGTTTTATTAACTATATTAAATGATAATCCACGAGGAATTATAGTCCATAAAATTGCTCTTCCAATGGTAGTTTTTATAATATTTTTTTGTTTAACAATATGATTGTTATCATCTTTAATATATTCACATATACGAATTTTTACAATAGAATGTAAGTTAACTGCTCCTAATGCATACATACGTTCTGCTTCTTTTGGTGAACGTAATAACATATTAGCGCCTTTTCCGTTATGTATTGTTCTCGTCATATAATATATACCTAGAACTACATCTTGCGAAGGAACAACAATTGGTTCTCCATTAGCAGGAGATAAGATATTTTTAGTCGACATCATTAACGATCGAGCTTCTTGTTGAGCATATTTTGTTAAAGGAATGTGAATAGCCATTTGATCGCCATCAAAATCAGCATTATATGCCGCGCATACTAGCGGATGTAGTTGTATGGCTTTACCTTCAATTAAAATGGGTTCAAATGCTTGTATTCCTAATCGATGTAATGTAGGTGCACGATTTAATAAAATTGGATGTTTATAAATAATTTCAGCGAGTATATCCCAAACAATGGGTTCTTCTTGTTCTACCATTTTTTTTGCGGACTTAATAGTAGTAGCAAGATTTTTTCGTTCTAATTTACCATATATAAATGGTTTAAATAGTTCTAAAGCCATTTTTTTAGGTATACCGCATTGGTTTAAATGTAAATATGGTCCGACAGTAATAACGGATCGACCAGAATAATCTACTCGCTTACCTAATAAATTTTGTCGAAATCTACCTTGCTTACCTTTAATCATATCTGCTAAAGATTTCAATGGTCTTTTATTAGATCCTGTAATAGATCGACCACGTCTTCCGTTATCTAATAAAGCATCGATAGCTTCTTGTAACATTCTTTTTTCATTTTTAACAATTATATCCGGAGCTGAAAGCTCTAATAAACGTTTTAACCTATTATTACGATTAATAACTCTTCGATATAAATCATTTAAATCTGAAGTTGCAAATCTTCCTCCATCTAGCGGAACAAGTGGTCGAAGATCAGGAGGTAATATGGGAAGTACAGTTAAAATCATCCATTCTGGTCGATTTTTTGATATTAACAATGATTCGATAAGTTTAATTCTTTTTGTAATTTTTTTTTTCTTTGTTTCTGAATTAGTTTTAAATATTTCGTTTTTTAATTTTATACATATATTTTTTAGATCCATATTTTTTAAGATTTGTTGTATAGCTTCTCCACCCATTTTTGCTTCAAAATCATCGCCAAATTCTTCAACAGATTGCATATATTGGTCTTCTGTTAATATTTGATATTTTTCTAAATTAGTTATTCCAGATTCTATTACGATATATGATTCAAAATATAATACTCGTTCTATATCCCGTAATGGAATATCTATTAATAATCCAATTCGTGACGGTAATGATTTTAAAAACCATATATGAGCTATAGGTGACGCTAATTCAATATGACCCATTCTTTCTCGACGAACTTTACTATGTGTAACTTCAACACCGCATTTTTCACATATTACTCCTCTATGTTTTAGGCGTTTATATTTTCCGCATAAACATTCGTAATCTTTTATTGGTCCGAATATACGAGAACAGAATAATCCATCACGCTCAGGTTTAAATGTTCTGTAATTTATGGTCTCGGGTTTTTTTACTTCTCCAAAGGACCAAGATCGTATTATTTCAGGAGATGCTAACGAGATTTGAATAGAATTAAATTCTTCAATTTTAGATTTTTTTTTAAAAAATTTTAATATATCTTTCATGAATTTTTTCTTATAAAATGTATAGATAATTAGTAAAATAAGATAAAATAATGAGCTTAATATTAATAATTTAGTTTTAATATAGCTAAATATTTGATAATATTATTCATTATTTAGGTCAATATTGATACCTAAGGAACGTATTTCTTTGATTAAAACATTAAATGATTCAGGCATACCTGGTTCCATTTTGTATTTTCCACTAACTATATTTTTATACATTTTTGTTCTTCCATTAACATCATCTGATTTAACTGTTAACATTTCTTGTAGTATATGTGAAGCTCCGTATGCTTCTAATGCCCATACTTCCATTTCTCCAAATCTTTGTCCGCCGAATTGTGCTTTTCCTCCTAATGGTTGTTGCGTAATTAAGCTATATGATCCGGTTGATCGTGCGTGCATTTTATCGTCAACTAAATGATTAAGCTTTAACATATACATATATCCAACTGTGACTTTTCTTTCAAATTTTTTTCCAGTGCGTCCATCAAATAAAGTCATTTGTCCGGAAGTAGAAAAATTACCTATTTTTAGTAATTCTTTGATTTCCTGTTCATTAACTCCATCAAATACCGGTGTAGCAATTGGCATGCCATTTCTTAAATTTTGAGCTAATAGTAAGATTTCTTCGTCAGAAAAATTATTTAAATTAATTTTTTGATATGTTTTGTTTCCGAGATTATATGCTTTTTGCAAGAATTGACGAATTTTAAATATTTTTTTGTGTGTTTTTAACATTTTATTAATAACATTTCCAATACCTTTTGCAGCTAATCCTAAATGTGTTTCAAGAATTTGACCTAAATTCATACGTGATGGTACACCTAATGGATTCAATACAATATCTATTGGTATACCTTCATTATCGTATGGCATATCTTCAACTGGATTTATTTTAGATACTACACCTTTATTACCATGTCTTCCTGCCATTTTATCACCAGGTTGTATTTTTCTTTTCACTGCTAAATAAATTTTTACTATTTTTAAAATTCCGGGGGACAGTTCATTACCTTGTTTTATTTTTTTAGTTTTTTCTTTAATTTTTTCTATAAATTTATTTTTTAAATTTATATATTGTTTTTTTAACGTATTAATTTGATTACCTATTTCTGCTGTATATTGAATATTTTCTTTAAAGTAATGATCTAATGAAGTTATATTGAGATTATATTTTAGTTCTTGAGATTGTATGAGTATTTTTTTAACTTGGTAAATAAGATTAATTTCAAAAATTTTTAATTCTTTTGCAAGATCATCTTTAGATTTTTTTAATAGCATTTCTTCTATTTCTAGAGTACGTTGGTCCTTTTTGATTCCATCACGAGTAAATATTTGTACGTCGATTACAGTACCATGCATACCGTTTGGTACTCGTAATGATGAATCCTTTACATCTGATGCTTTTTCACCAAAAATTGCCCTTAATAATTTTTCTTCGGGTGTTAATTGTGTCTCACCTTTAGGAGTAACTTTTCCAACCAGTATGTCTCCATTTGAAACATCCGCGCCTACATAAATGATACCTGATGCGTCTAATTTTGATAATGCTATTTCTCCTATATTCGGGATATCAGCAGTTATTTCTTCAATACCTAGTTTTGTATCACGACATATGCAAGATAATTCTTGAATGTGAATAGTTGTAAAGCGATCATCTTTTACTACTGCTTCGGAAATAAGAATAGAATCTTCAAAGTTATACCCATTCCAAGGCATAAAAGCAACACGCATATTTTGTCCTAAAGCTAATTCTCCTAAATCAGTAGCAGGACCATCTGCTAAAACATCACCTTTTTTAATATCATCGTTAATGTTGACGCAAGGTACTTGATTGATACAGGTATTTTGATTAGATCTCATATATTTTTTTAATTTATATATATCTACACCCGGTTCACCTGATGAAAAATTAATGTTATGAACATGTACGACAATTTTGGAGGCGTCCACATACTGTATTTTTCCACTTCTTTTAGCAATAACAGTTACTCCTGAATCTATTGCTACTATTCTTTCCATTCCAGTTCCTACTAATGGTTTTTCAGATTTAATCATAGGAACGGCTTGTCTTTGCATATTAGCACCCATTAATGCGCGGTTAGCATCATTATGTTCTAAAAATGGAATTAAAGATGCTCCAACTGAAACAATTTGTTGGGTTGATACATCCATGTATTGCGCTTGTGTATTATTAAATAAACCAAATTCTCCTTTATATCGACATGTGATGAGATCATCTTTAAATTGTCCGTTTTTATTGATTTTTACATTAGCTTGTGCAATAATGTAATTACCTTCTTCAATAGCAGATAAATATTTAATATTTGACGTAACAATTCCATTTAATATTTCTCTATAGGGTGTTTCCAAAAATCCATATTGATTAGTTCTAGCATATATAGATAATGAATTAATTAGACCAATATTTGGTCCTTCTGGTGTTTCTACCGGACATACTCTTCCATAATGTGTTGGATGTACATCTCTTACTTCAAAACCTGCTCGTTCTCGTGTTAATCCTCCTATTCCTAATGCTGAAATTCTACGTTTATGTGTAATTTCCGATAATGGATTATTTTGATCCATAAACTGAGATAACTGACTAGATCCGAAGAATTCTTTTATTGCTGAAGAGATAGGTTTAGCATTAATAATATCTTGAGGCATTAATGTTTCTAAATCGCTTAGCGATAATCTTTCTCGTACTGCTCGTTCTACACGAATTAGACCTATTCTAAATTGATTTTCCACCATTTCACCTACTGATCGTACGCGACGATTACCTAAATGATCTATGTCGTCAGTTTCACCTTTCCCGTTACGTATATTGATTAATTTTTTTATTACATCAATAATATCTAGTGCATTTAGTGTTCCTGGGCCGGTTGTTTCATTACGATTTAATGATGTATTAAATTTCATTCTTCCGACAGGAGATAAATCATATTTTTCTTTGGAAAAAAATAAATTATTAAATAAATTTTCGGCAGCTTCTTTTGTTGGTGGTTCTCCTGGTCTCATCATTTTATATATTTCAATTAACGCGGCGCATCGATCTTTAGCGGAATCAATTTGTAATGTGTCTGAAATATATGATCTATGATTTTGATCATTTGTGAATAAAATAGATATTTTCGTGTAATTAAATTTTTTTATTTTTTTAAAGTCTTCTTTTGTTAATTTAGTATTTGCAGCAATAAATATTGATCCTGTATTCGGATCGATATAATCTTTACTTACTATTTTTCCATAAATATATTCTGATGGAACGTGTATTGATGTAATTTTATTTTTTAATAATATATTTATATGTTTTTGTGTTACTCTTTTTCCTTTTTTAATATAGATTTTGTTATTTTTTTTTATATCAAACGACATTATTTCTCCATTTAGTCGTTGTGGTATTAGATCCATAATAAGATTATTTTTTTTAATATGAAAAATATTATGTTTAAAAAATATTTTAAGAATTTTTTTAGTACTAAAATTTAAAGCATGTAATATCACAGTAATTGGCATTTTTCTTCGTCGATCTATTCGTGCAAAGATATAATCTTTAGCATCGAATTCAAAATCTAACCAAGATCCACGATACGGAATAATTCTTGCGTGATATAATATTTTTCCAGATGAATGAGATTTTCCTTTATCACTATCAAAAAATACACCTGGACTTCTATGTAATTGAGATACAACCACTCGTTCCGTACCGTTAATAATAAATGTACCATTATTTGTCATTAATGGTAATTCACCCATATATACTTCTTGTTCCTTAATATACTTAACTGCAGTATTTTTTGAATCTTTTTCGTATACAATTAATTGTAATTTCACTCTTAACGGAACAGAATAAGTAGCACCGTTTATTTGAGATTCTTGAACATTAAATAATTTTTTTCCTAGAGTATATGATACGTATTGTAATTCTGCATATTCGTTGTAACTGCGAATCGGAAAAATAGATTGAAATGCAGATTCTAATCCTTGGTGTTTATGTGTATTAGATTGAATAAATTTTTTAAATGAATCTATTTGGATAGATAATAGATAAGGAATATCTAAAATTGTTTGTTGTTTACCAAAGTTTTTTCGAATACGCTGTTTTTCAGTATGAGAGTAAACCATTAGCTCCTCAATTTATTTATTATGATAAATAATTTTTGTATATATTTAATATATAAATGTTTATAAAATAAAATAAAATATGTAGTATCTATGTATAATAAGAAAAACTGGTGACTTAATAATCACCAGTCACTCCAGTATGTCTATATATTTTTGTGTACATTTTAATGTTTGTTGTTATATAATTTCTGCTGTAGCACCAGCATCTATCAACATTTTATATAAATTATCTGCGTTTTCTTTTGTTATATTTTCTTTAATAATAGCAGGTGCTGATTCAACGAGATCTTTAGATTCTTTTAATCCTAATCCAGTAGTACTACGTATTATTTTAATAATAGAAACCTTATTTGATCCTATCGTCGTTAATTTTACATTAAACGATACTTTTTCTTCTTTTTTAGATTCAATAGAATCTTGTGGATTATGAGCTAAAACATTAGATGTGATGTCAAATTTCTTTTCTATCATTGAAACTAATTCCATAATTTCTTTTACTGACATTTCAGAAATAGCATTTAAAATTTCTTCTTTATTTATTAACATAATTATTATCCCTAAAATAGTCAAAATATATATAATATAATTATATTTTATATAGTTTTATGTCCAATATAATGGAGTAATCGTATCAATTTTCCTAATGATATTTCTTTCAATAAAAATATAAATTTAGTAACTGCTTCTGCATGTGTAGGCAGTAACGCTAAATTAATTATTTCTTTTTCTTTTAATAATTGATTTTCATAAACGGCATGTTTTATCTGAAATTTTTTATTTTTTTTATTAAATTGTATAAATATCCTGCTTGCGCTTCCCGGATGCTTAAAAGAAAATGCTATTAATGTCGGTCCGTTTAATACATTAATTATTTTATTAAAATTTGTATTTTTTAAAGATTTTTTTAATAGCGTATTTTTTACTAAATAAATTTTTACATAAGATTTTATAGCATTTTTACGTAATTGAGTTATTTTATTAACAGCAATTCCTGATGGATCTGCAGTAATAATAGATAATGATGTTTGCGCAATGTCATAAATTTTTTTAATTATATTAATTTTTTTGTTACGATTTAATGCCATTTTTTTTATCCTATTTGACGATTTATGTTTATAAATAATTATAAATAATTAATATTATAAATTTCAGGATAGAAGGCGTGTAATAGTTTATTAAATATTTATATACTGAATGTTATTTTTTTAAAAAAAATAAATATTTAATATGCTCGATATATTGAGTATATTAAATATTTTATAGGGATAGGTGATCAATGATAATACCCGGACTCATAGTCGTAGATATACTTATTTTTTTATAAAATATTCCTTTTAATTGATTCGGTTTAGATTTCATTATATTTTTATATAATGTTAAAAAATTTTCATATAATTGAATTTGAGAAAAATTTATTTTTCCAAAATTACTGTGTATAATACCATTTTTATCATTTTTATAATTTATTTTTCCTTTTCGAGCTTCTAGGATAGATTTTTTTAGATCGGTTGATATTGTACCAAATTTTGGATTAGGCATAATACCCTGAGGTCCTAAAATAGGACCTAATTTACCAACTAAATCCATAGTTTCTGGAGATGCGATAATTAAATCGAATTTAATAGTTTGTTTTTTAATAATTTCAGCTAAATCTTCCGTACCTACAAAATCTGCTCCATATTTATTAGCGACATCAATGTTTTTACCAGTCGTAAATACTCCAATTTTAATTTTTTTACCTGTTCCGTGTGGTAATAATATAGATCCACGAATATTTTGTTCAGATTTTTTAGGATTAATATTTACATGAAATGTTGCATCAACACTTTCTATAAAATTAGCTAGTTTCATAGTTTTTAATATTTTTATAGCTTCATGAAGGGAGTATATTTTTTTTTTTTTTATTTTTATGAGATTCACTTGCATTTTTTTTGATATTTTTTTCATAGTTATTCCTGTATTACTGTAATTCCCATTGATCGAGCTGTACCTTCGATGGTTTTAGCTATTTTATCAATGTTGGATCCAGTCATATCTGTCATTTTTTGTTTTGCAATTTCATATATTTGATTTTTTGTAATTTTTGCAATAATTTCGTGTTTAGGTTTTTTGGATCCACTTTTAATTTGTAAACATTTTTTTAATAAAACTGAAGCAGGTGGTGTTTTAATAATGAATGTAAAAGTTTTGTCAGAATAAACAGTAATAATAACTGGTGTAGGAATTCCTTTTTCTAAATTAGAAGTTTGTAAGTTAAAATTTTTACAAAATTCCATGATATTTAATCCTTTTTGTCCTAATGCTGGACCTACAGGTGGACTAGGATTGGCCATACCAGATGGAACTTGTAATTTTATATAAGAGATAATTTTTTTATTCATGATAATGCTCTTTGTTAAGATATATGAATTTTTTATATTTATAAGTTTAATAATATAAAAATATTTTTTATATTTAATATTTTTCTACTTGATCGAAACTAAGTTCTACGGGAGTAGATCGTCCAAATATAGATACAGAAACTTTTAATCGATTTTTTTCATAGTCAATAGTTTCAACGATTCCATTAAAATCTGAAAAAGGACCATCGTTAACACGAATATTTTCACCCGGTTCAAACATTTTTTTTGGTCGCGGTTTATCACCAATTTTTTTTAATTTATTTAAAATAATATTTATTTCATGAGTACTTATAGGTGTTGGTTTTTCAGAAGTTCCGCCTATAAATCCTAATACTTTCGGTAAGCTTTTAATTAAATGCCAACTATCGTTATTCATAATCATTTCAATTAAGATATATCCTGGAAAAAATTTATAATCACTTTTTTTTCTTTTACCTTTCCGAATTTCAATTACTTCTTCGGAAGGTACAATGACTTTACCAAATATATCTTTCATTTTTTTAATTTTTTCATTATTTATGATTGAAAGTGCTACTCTATTTTCAAAACCAGAAAAAGCTTGTAAGACATACCATTTTTTTTTATCTATGTGCAATTTTTATAATCTCGGTGTTAGTATTCGAGATATGATACGAAGTATTAATCCGTCAAATATCCATAAAAATATAGACGTTAATATGATTAATAATAGAACTATCCCGGTTGTTTGTAATGTTTCCGTATAAGTAGGCCATGTGATTTTATAAAATTCTAATTTTATATCTTTTATAAAAATAATTGTTTTTTTTCCAATATTGGTATTGAAAAATATGCTACCTAATAATATACAGAATATATTAAAAAATATTATTTTTATCAGTTTTGAGGATTGATGGATAAAAAAAATATAGTTAAAAATGATTAAAATAAGGATAACAGTTATACATAACCACTTTATTTTTTCAGCGTGATTCATATATGTTGTATATATTTTGTGAATATGCATAATTATAGCGCTCTGATAAAATGAATATAGTAATTTTAAAAATTATTCAAATAAAATTATTTATATAAAAAATATAACATGAGTATTTTTATTTTTATAAAAAATAAAAAATTATTTTAGTACATTACTATTACAATAATTAATAATAAAAATATATTTTATTTTAAATATAATTAATAAATAAAGCGCGATTTTTGATTTTTTTGAATATTTAATAGAGTATAAACAGTATGATTTGTGCTGACACCTAGATTTGAACTAGGGACCTCATCCATACCAAGGATGTGCTCTATCCGACTAAGCTATATCAGCGGTATTCTATTATTTTAATATAATTTTTTATTTTTATTAAAAAATTAATAGCGGTCAGCGGGAATTGAACCCGCATCATCAGCTTGGAAGGCTGAGGTAATTGCCATTATACGATGTCCGCTTTTTGTGGTGGGAGAAGGATTCGAACCTTCGAAGTCGATGACGTCAGATTTACAGTCTGCCCCCTTTAACCACTCGGGAACCCCACCAATATTTTGCCGGCTACCGGAATTGAACTGGTGACCTACTGATTACAAGTCAGTTGCTCTACCTGCTGAGCTAAGCCGGCTTATTTATACACAAATTTCGATGTATAATAAATACATATATTATAAAAATTTTATGTTATTATAATAAGAATTTATTTAAATTGTTATTATAATAACATAAAAATATTTTTTTATTTTTAATAATAACATATTTTTTATAAATATAAAACTATTTTTATAATTTTATATATTTGAATTATTTAAATTATAGTTATTATTTATAATATTTAATTTATTAAATTATTTTAATAAGAAGTCTTATTTATATAGCATATAATATTTGTGTATATAATTAATATATTCTAGATATATTTATCATTTAAGAATATAAAATAATTAAAATAAAAATTTTTACTAATAATTATTAATATTTACAGGGAGATAGTAGATTATCTATTTATAAAAAGTTTTTTTATATATTTTTATGTAGCTTGTTATGTTGAAAATGATGTTATTATATATTTATAATAACATTATTTTATTGATTATAATCAGGATATATATATGATAAATATCATCAAATGCAATAACGAAAAATATAATTATGAATCTTATCATTTAAAAAATAAAATTAGAATTTCGTTTGAAGTATTTCCGCCTAAAGATGTTATACTAACAAAACAATTATTTCATTCTGTTCAAAAGTTAAATAAATGTAATCCTGATTTTTTTTCAGTTACAAATAGTATATATTCTAAAAATCGTGATGAAACATTTCTTATTGTTAAAAAAATACGTTCTTTAACTAATAAAACTGTATTTGCACATTTTACTACAATTGGATATGATGAATCTGATATTAAAGCTATAGCAATGAAATATTGGAATCATGGTATTAAAAACATCATTGCATTGCGTGGTGATTTACCTGTTCAATATACTAAAAAAATAATATATGCAAGTAACTTAATTAAATTGTTAAAATCAATTAATAATTTTGAAATTTTAGTTGCTGCATATCCTGAATTACACCCTGAATCTAATAGTCTAAAAGATGATTTAAATAATTTAAAATATAAAGTTGATTTAGGTATTACACAAGCTATTACACAATTTTTTTTTAGCATCGATAAGTTTTTAAAATTTCGTGATAATTGTAAAAGTATGGGTTTAGCAATATCTTTAATACCTGGTATATTGCCAATTTTAAATATTAATCAATTACAGAAATTTGCTAATATGACTAATGTTTATATTCCACGATGGATTTTTGATTCTTTTCATGAATATGAAGGTGATTACGATAAATGTACTACCTTGAGCGTTAATATTGCAGTTAATTTAATTGTCCGTTTATATCACGAAGGTGTTAAAAATTTTCATTTATATACTTTAAATCAATCACATTTAAGTTGGAAAATTTGTTATCAATTAGGTTTAATTTAATTAATGAATTAATTAAATAAAATGTAAGATAATTTTATTTTAATATTATTATTATTAATAATATTTTATTAAATAAATATTTAATATTTTTGTAGTATATAGCAATTATATATATTTTTTAATTCACTGAACAGTAAATTTTTATGTATTAAATGGTATTAATAAATTAATTTTATAATTATTAATATAGAATAATGCTTGTATTCTAAAATACCATGACTAAAAAATTTATTTAACGTATAAAGACTATTTTTTTTCGATTAAAGATTAATTATTAATTATTTTTAATAATATTCTTAATACATGCATATAAAGAATAATAATTATATTGGTTAAAAATAAATATAATATATTTTATATTTTAATATGCTATATATAGCATATTAATTAGATAATAAAAATTATTGGAATAATAGTTAAAAATTATGTAAAACACGAATATATATGAAAGTTATTCATGGTTTTTGAGTATATATGCCATTTCTTTTTTTTTGTTCAGCTGTTTTGGTGGTATATAGTTATATTTTAATATTAACTCGATTGAATTAATTAATTTTTTAAATGAGAGTCTATTATTTATAGATAGTTATGTAAAAAATTATTTATTCACAGTGAAATAGTATAAAAAACGATATTTAATATATAGTAAATATATGAATTTTTTATTTGTAAATTGAATATTTTAAAAGATTTAATTACTAAATTAATATTTATGTCGATTTTCTGTGATTTTAGTTTTTAAATAAAGTGACTAAAAATAGATAATTTGTATAGTTTAAATGATTTTTTAAATTATGTATAAGAAAATTCAATAGATGTTGGGATTATAGAGCGTAATTGATAGGTTTATAAAAAATATGAAAAATAATAATGCTAATAAAACAATAGTTTTAGCATATTCTGGTGGATTAGACACTTCTGCTATTATACCTTGGATTAAAGATCATTATAAATATGATGTTATCGCATTTGTTGCTGATATCGGTCAATCTGAAAAAGATTTGTATAATATTAAGAAAAAAGCAATTTTATCTGGAGCATCTGATTGTTATATTGCTAATTTAAAAGATGAATTTGTAACAAAATACATATTTCCTATGTTAAAAATTGGTGCTATTTATGAAGGACAGTATTTGCTAGGAACAGCTATTGCTAGACCGTTAATTGCTAAAGCTCAGATAGATTTTGCTAATAGAATTAACGCAATCGGATTAAGTCACGGAGCTACAGGAAAAGGAAATGATCAAGTTCGTTTTGAGTTAGCGTATGCTGCTCTTAATCCTTCATTAAAAGTTATTGCTCCTTGGAGAGAATGGGATTTTCAATCTCGAGAAGACTTATTACAGTATTTATGTCATAAAAATATTGCTACTGATGTTACTAAAGAAAAAATTTATAGTCGTGATGAAAATATATTTCATGTATCAACTGAAGGAGGGATTTTAGAAAATACTTGGAATGCTACTGATAGTACGTGTTGGGTTTGGACAAATAGCCCATATGATGCACCAGATAATCCAGTAAAAATTCATTTACGTATTGAAAAAGGCTGTGTAATAGAAGTTAATCATAAATCTTTGAGTCCGTATGAATGTTTAAAAAAATTAAATTATATAGGTAGTGAACATGCTATTGGTCGAGTAGATATTGTTGAAAATCGTCTTATTGGTATTAAATCAAGAGGTTGTTATGAAACTCCTGGTGGGACAATTATTCACCATGCTTTAAGAAGTTTAGAGCAACTAGTATTAGATAGAGATAGTATGTATTGGAAAAATAAAATCGCACTAGATATGGCGTCGGTAATATACGATGGCAAATGGTTTACGCCTGTTAGACAATCTCTTCAAAAATCTTCAGAGATGTTATCTAAGAGTATTTCTGGTGAAGTAGTGGTGGAATTATATAAGGGTTCGGTACGTATTTTACAGAAAAAATCACCAAATACATTATATTCTGAAGAATACGCTACTTTTAATAAAGATCAGGTATATAGTCAAGTAGATGCGCAGGGTTTTATTCGTTTATTTTCGTTATCGTCACGTATCCGTGCATTAAATACTAAAAATAGCATTTAATACATTGATAGTGTATTTTGAGGTAAATATATGTCTCTTTGGGGTGGAAGGTTTACTAAGTTATCTCACGTGAAATTTAAAAAATTTAATAATTCTTTAAAGGTAGATTATCGATTAATAAAAGATGATATTAAATCTTCTATAGCATGGTCGAAAATATTAATAGATATTCAGATATTAACAAATAAAGAACAAAAATTAATTGAAACAACGTTAAATAGTATTTTAAAGAAATATAGTAATAATATTACGGATATATTAGAGTCAGATTCTGAAGATATACATAGTTGGCTAGAAACTATGTTAATCAATAAAATTGGTGAATTAGGAAAAAAATTATATACCGGAAGAAGTCGTAATGAACAAATTGCTACTAATTTAAAATTGTGGTGTAAAAGAAAATCGAATGTTATTTTAAAAAAAATTATTAAATTACAACGTATTTTTCTAAATCAAGCGTGTTTACATCAAGATACTATTATTCCCGGTTATACACATTTACAACGAGCACAACCTATTACATTTGCATATTGGTGTTTAGCTTATATAGAAATGTTGGAAAGAGATCGATTACGAGTTTTAGATGTAATGAAATATTTAAATTTATCGCCATTAGGATGTGGAGCTATTGCAGGAACATCATGGAATATTGATAGAAAAAAATTAGCATTATTAATGGGTTTTTCAGATAGTACAAATAATGCATTAGATAGTGTATCTGATAGAGATTTCATTATAGACATGTTGTCAGCAGCATCTATTAGTATGATGCATTTATCTCGTTTTTCGGAAGATTTAATATTTTATAGCTCCGGTGAAGCTTGTTTTATTGAATTGTCTGATTCAATCACCTCAGGTTCTTCATTAATGCCTCAAAAAAAAAATCCAGATATTTTAGAGTTAATTCGAGGAAAATGTAGCGGTGTGTATGGATCACTACATTCTATTTTAATTTTACTGAAAGGATTACCGTTATCATATAATAAAGATTTACAAGAAGATAAACAACATTTATTTCAAGGTTTAGATATTTGGGACGAGTGTTTAGAAATGTGTGGCGTCGTATTAAATAATATTCATATACATAAATTACGAGCGAAAAAACTAGCTCGGGAAGGTTATAGTAATGCTACAGAATTAGCGGATTATTTAGCAATAAAAGGGGTTTCGTTTAGAGATGCTCATCATGTTGCAGGAAATATAGTAATGAAAGCTATTTCTCAAAATAAATATCTTGAAGAGTTAGATTTATTAACTTTTAAAAAATATTGTCCGCTAGTTGAATCCGATATATATCAATATCTAACTTTAGAATCGTGTTTAGAGAAAAAAGATGCAATTGGGGGAGTTTCTAAAAGACAAGTGCAAAATTCATTAAATTTGATAAAAGAGCGACTATATCATATAGATTCATAAAAATATATTTTATAAAAAATTTTTATAAAAAATTTTATATATCACGCGATGTTTTAATATCGCGTGATATATAAATATATATTTTAATATAATTAAATTATTAAATATATATTTATATAAATATTTTTATTATGTTATAATATAAACTATAAATAAAATTTATATAATTTTTTTGGAATGCTATTACATTAATAATAAATATTAGTTATTAACTAACATAAATCTATTATAGGTATATATGTATTAATTAATTTTATATGTATAAAAATTATGAATTTTTAGTATATATAAGCATTTTAAATATATTACTTAATAAATTTTTTATTTTATTAAAGATAATAATAATGTGTCATAAAAAAATTGTTTAATTAGTGTTAATATTTTAATAATTTTAAGAAAATGTATACAAATAAATATTTATTTAAATATAAATTTTTGTTTATAGAAGTTGTAGATTTTATATCTATGATTAATATGGTACGATAGTATATATATACTTTTAATATATCAATACAAATACAAAATTACGAGTTATCTAAAAAACTTTTTAATATTTCTGATCGACTAGGATGTCTTAATTTTCGTAATGCTTTAGCTTCAATTTGACGTATTCTTTCACGTGTAACATCAAATTGTTTACCTACTTCCTCTAATGTATGATCAGTATTCATGTCAATTCCAAATCTCATTCTTAATACTTTAGCTTCTCTTTCAGTTAACCCAGATAAAACATCATTAGTAATAGTTTTCAAACTTTCAGATGTAGCGGATTCTAACGGTAATTCTAGATTAGTGTCTTCAATGAAATCACCTAAATGCGCATCATCGTCTTCTCCGACAGGAGTTTCCATAGAGATCGGTTCTTTTGCAATTTTTAATACTTTTCTAATTTTTTCTTCCGGAATTAACATTTTTTCTGATAACTCTTCGGGAGTGGGTTCTCGGCCAGTTTCTTGTAACATTTGTCTAGAAATTCTATTTAATTTATTAATTGTTTCAATCATATGTACAGGAATTCTAATTGTTCTTGCTTGATCAGCGATAGATCTCGTGATAGCTTGACGTATCCACCATGTTGCGTACGTAGAAAATTTATATCCGCGCCGATATTCAAATTTATCAACAGCTTTCATTAATCCAATATTACCTTCTTGAATAAGGTCTAAAAATTGTAACCCTCTGTTTGTATATTTTTTAGCAATAGATATTACTAATCTTAAATTAGCTTCAACCATGTCTCTTTTAGCTCTTTTTGCTTTCTCTTCTCCTAATAATATACTTTTATTAATTTTTTTAACTTGTTTAATAGTTAAACCTGTTTGCTTTTCAATAGTTAGTAATTTTTGTATACTATTTTGTATATCGGGTTGTATTAAGTTTAGTTTATAAAACCATGATTTTTTTTTATTAATTGCTATATTATACCATATAGAACGAGTTTCGTATTGACTAAATATTTTTATAAAATGTTTTTTAGGCATATGACATTTTTCAGTGCACAACATCATAATTTTTTTTTCTTGTAATTTAATTTTTTGAATTATTTTTCTCATATTTTTTACTAAATAATTAAATTGTTTTGGAACCAATCTAAATTGTTTAAATATTTTAGATAATTCATGAATAGCTTTTATAGAGTCGTGATGACTTCTATTTTTTTTTATAATAGTGTTATTAGTAATATAATATTGGTTTTTTAATTGTAAGAATTTTTTTTTTGCTAGTACGGGATCGATATGGTTATAATCATCGACTTGTCCTTCTGTTGGTTTAGTATTTATTTTTTTTTCAGTATTAGAATTAGATGTAAAAGATAACGGTTTTTCTGAGGAATTAGGTATTTTAGCTTCTATTTTCGGATCTATAAATCCTGTAATTAATTCTGATAATCTCATATCTCCTGATTTTACTCGATCATATTGTTTTAAAAAATATAAAATAGATTTAGGATATTCAGAAATTGAACATTGTACTTGATTAATTCCTTCTTCGATTCTTTTTGCAATTTTTATTTCACCTGCCCGTGTAAGAAGTTCTACAGAACCCATTTCTCTCATATACATTCTTACGGGATCGGCTGTTCTGCCGATTTCTGTTTCGACATTTGATAATACTTGATCAGTAGCTTCTGCTGTATCTTCGTCTGTATCTATGGGTGTTTCTTTAATAATAATTTCTTCTATTTCTCGTGCTTCTTCCACTACATGAATACCTAAATCTTTTATCATTTGTATAATATTTTTAATTTGATCAGAATCTGTAATTTCATTTGGGAGATGATCATGTACTTCTGAATATGTTAAGTATCCTTGTTCTTTTCCATGGGAAACTAATAATTTTAGTTGTGATTTTGGTTTTTTTTTCATAAGACGATATCCGTTTATATTGATAAATTTATCTAAAAAGTAAATAATATATGCTTATTGAAATAAATAATTAATATTATTTAATAATATTTTATATATGTTATTAATATCAATACACTGTGATTCACCTTATAATGCAAAATTTTTTATAGTATGAATACTAGTAAAAATTTTTATGTTATTGATATTTATAATGTTTAATTTTTATTATTTTTTTATTAATTTTCCATAATTCATTTTTTTCTATAATACTAAGTCCGTGTTTTCGCTCTAAATTAATTAATTGATTATATTTATATTCTAAATTTTGCATTTTTAAATTATTAAATAATTCCTGAATTATAGAATATATTTTATTTTTTTTAATCATATGGTCCCAAGTACTTAAATGTTTAAAAATTTTTTCCAAAGGTGTATGTCTATAGAATTCTAGTAGGTGTCCTGTTTTAAATATTTTTTTTTTACGAATTAATTGTATTAATTCTAATAAAATATTTTTTCCGATTATATTAAATGTTTTAATTTTTTCTATAATTTTAATTTTTTTCACTATTTGTGGATTTTGAATAATAAGACTAATTAATAGCCTCATGGTAGTTATTTTTATGGATTTTTTTTTGTACCAATGTTCATTGGTATTAGATAGAGTAATAAATTTATTTAATTGATATGTATCTAATATTCCAGTTTTATTTCCTAAAATTTTTATTAAGTAGATTTTGATTATTTTACTGGGTATTTTATTAATTAAAGGAATAGATAAACGACTTAATTTAATACAATCATTAATGCAACTTAAATTCATTTTATCAGCAAGTTTATTAAATAAATATGAATATAATGTTTCAGAATTTTTAATTCTATTTTCAAAATTTTTTTTTCCTTCTTTAAAAATTAGGCTGTTCGGATCTTCATTGTCCGGTAAGAATAGGAAATTGATTGTGCAATTATCTTGCAACAAATTTAATGATATATTTAGTGCCATCCAATTAGCTTGACGTCCGGCATTATCTCCATCAAAACAAAATATTATTTTTTTACTAATTTGAAATAGTATTTTTATTTGGTGTGTTGTAATATTGGTACCTAATACAGCTACTGAATAATTAATATTAAACTGTGCTAATGAAATAACATCTAAATATCCTTCTACTACTAATATTTTTGTGGGTTTAGAATTATATAAATATAGTTCATATATTCCATAAAGATTTTTTTTTTTTTGAAACGTTATAGTATCAGGTGAATTTAAGTATTTAGGATAATTATATTGATTTAATACTCTACCTCCAAAACCTTGTATTTGACCGTATTTATTTTTTATAGGAAAAATAATTCTTTCTTTAAATCGATCATGTTGATGTTTTTTTGTATTTTGAATAATTAACCCGCAATCTATTATAATAGATGAATTAATATATTTTTTTTTAATATAATTTGTAATTTGATAATTATTTTTAGTAGCAAAACCTAATGAAAATTTTTTCATTGTATTATAATTAATACCACGTTTTGCAAGATACTCGTAGGCTATATTCGGTAATATAAATAAATTTTTTTTATATATTTTTAATATTTTATTTAAAATATAATAAATTTTTTTTTTATAAGAATATTGGTTTATAAAATTACAATTAGTAGTAACTTCTGAAATATTTATACCATTTAGTGTTGTTAATTCAATAATACTATTTAAAAAATCTAATTTTTCATATTTCATTAAAAAATCTATTACATTGCCATGCACGCCGCATCCAAAACAATAAAAAAATTGTTTTTGAGGGCTGACGATAAACGAAGGTGTTTTCTCATTATGAAATGGACATAATGTTTTATAGTTATTTCCAGATTTTTTTAATGTAACATACTTATTTATTAATTCTATAATATCTGTACGTTCAATTAATTCATAAATAAATTTTTGAGAAATTTTACCTGTTATTTTTTTTGTTATCATATAATTTATTAATTTTCGACCGTTTTTAGTAAAAATAAACGGTCTAAATATTTGTATAATATGTAAATATTATTTTTATTAATATTTTTTAATACGTTTAGCATTGTCGCGTGTTAATTTTTTTGCTAATCGTTTTATGGCTGATGCTTTTGCACGTTTTCTTTCTGTTGTAGGTTTTTCGTAAAATTCTCTTCGACGTATTTCAGCTAAGATGCCTGCTTTTTCGCAAGATCTTTTAAATCTTCTTAATGCTACATCAAAAGGTTCGTTGTCTCTGATTTTAATTGCCGGCATAAAATTTTCCATAGAATTGATTTAATATATGTATAATATATAAATATTATTTATTGATGCAGAATATAGTATGCTATTATATAGCTAATTATTTAGCGTATTAGGTTAATAATAGTACTTATAAATATCATATTAATTATATCATAATACATATAATACATTATTAGTTAGATAATATATTTAATAAATTTTTTAGTATTATATGGATCATATTAAATGGAATAAGTATGCGGATATTAGGAATAGAAACATCGTGTGATGATACGTCTGTTGCTGTTTATGATTCAGAATTAGGTTTGATTTTTCATTCAATATTAAATCAAAATCATATACATGCTGAATTTGACGGTATTGTACCAGAATTAGCTGCCAGATCTCATTTAGATCAATTAATTTTTTTAATTAAAAAAGTTTGTATTAAATATTTATTTAATAATGAATTAAATATTCAATCAAATGGTTTTAATGCTATTGCATATACAGTTGGTCCCGGTTTAGCAGGATCGTTATTAGTTGGAGCAACTGTTGCCCGTACTTTATCGATATCTCTAAATATTCCATGTATCTTAGTGAATCATTTAGAAGGGCATTTATTATCAGCGATGATCAATCATCAAAAAAATTTATTTCCATTTTTAGCGTTATTAGTTTCTGGAGCAAATACACAATTAATTCAAGCTCATGGTTTTGGAAAATATACTATTTTAGGTAAAACAATGGATGATTCAGTTGGCAATGTATTTGATTACATAGCAAAATTATTAGGTTTAGGTTACCCAGGTGGAAAAAAATTATCTAATTTAGCAAAATTTGGTCAGTCTGGCAGATATTTTTTTCCACGGCCTATGACAAAAAATTATAATTTAAATTTTAGTTTTTCAGGATTAAAAACGCATGTCAAAAATGTTATCTTGCAGTGTTCTAATATATTTCAAGAGAAAAATAATATTGCATATTCTTTTGAAGAAGCTATAGTAGATACGTTAGTTATAAAATGTAAATTAGCTATACAAAAAATTAATTTAAAAAATTTTGTAGTATGTGGTGGTTTTAGTGCAAATAATTTATTAAGAAAAAAATTAAAAAATTTATTTATAACTAATCAAATAAAATATTTTTTTTCTAAAAAAATTTTTTGTACAGACAATGCAGCTATGATTGCGTATGTTGGTTTCTTAAAATATAAATTAGGTTTATATTCTCAAAACCAGTCTATTATAGTATATCCTGATTTATTAATTCATGAGACAATTGATTAATTCTGAATAAATTTAAGATATTTAATTAGCTAATATTATATTATTAGAGGATATTATTATGTATGTTATATATATTCAGATTATTTAGTTTTTTATGATTGTATTTTAAGAATTAATAATATTAATTAATTTAATGAAATAATTAAAATATTTTTATATTTTATTTATTGATATTTTTACTTAGGTGATATTTTGAAAATTTATTTAGTAGGCGGAGCAATTCGAGATCGTTTATTGGGTTTTTCAATACATGATCGTGATTGGTTAGTGGTAGGTTCAACGCCACAACAGATGTTAAAAAAAAAATATCAACAAGTAGGTCGAGATTTTCCGGTTTTTATACATCCAATAACACATGAAGAATATGCATTAGCTAGAACTGAAAAAAAACATGGAGTTGGACATTCTGGATTTTTATTTAATTTTTCCCCTACAATTACTCTAAAAGATGATTTAATTAGACGTGATTTAACAATTAATGCACTTGCACAAGATCGTTCTGGTAAGATCATCGATCTTTTTAATGGTCAACAAGATATTAAAAAACGGGTTTTACGTCATATTTCATCTTCTTTTACTGATGATCCTTTAAGAGTATTACGCGTTGCTAGATTTGCTGCAACTTTATCACATTTGGGTTTTTATATTGCAAAAGAAACGTTAATGTTAATGACAGTAATTTGTGAACGTAAAGAATTATTATATTTAACACCCGAAAGAATTTGGAAGGAAACATATAAAGGTTTATGTTCTAGAAATCCTCAGGTTTATTTTCAAGTTTTACATCAATGTAACGCATTATTATATGTATTTCCTGAAATTAGATTTTTTTTTAGAGAAACTAATTTTATTAATGTACAGGATAATTATATTAATGTTTTACAATATAGTTTAATGGAATTATCCAGAATTTCTAAAATTACGAAAGATGTTGACATTAGATTTTCTTATTTTTTACAATTTATGAGTTGTATCTTTTTTACATCTATAGTTCAAATTAACAATAATTTTTTTTATAAAGAACCAATTATTTTAATAAAAAATTTATGTACGAGATTAAAAATTCCTAAAGAAACACAAAATTTTTTAATTTTTTTATGTGGTTTTCATCATTTCTTACAAAATTTGGAATATCAAAGTTCAGAATTGATAATTAATTTTTTTAATAGTATTGATGTATGGAGAAAACCAAAGAGATTAAAAAAATTAATATATTTACGTCATTATTATTATAATAATAATCAAAAAAATAGTTTGCCTGTTTTAGGTAAATTATTACAATCTATGTTTTTATCTATAAAAAATATATCTGTTAATTCTTTTAAAAATAAAAATTTATTTCATGGAATTGCTATTAAATATGAGTTATATCGTTTAAGAGTAAATGCATTAAATAAATGGAGATATAAATAATTTTAATAATTTATTATATGAATTATTAATTCATTTAAATCATTGCATTGTTAATTTTAATTAATTATTATTAATTCGATATTAAGAATAATATTTATATGATTTAAATATATTAGGATATTATTTTTAATATGTTAAAAACATATTAGCATATTTTTTATTTAAATAGAAGATAATATAGTGGTGCCAGCTTGCACTTGAATTAACGAATTTTTTGTTTTTTTGATTTTTTTTGTAGAGTATATTTCTATTATAGTTTGATATTCATAATTATGTTTATTATTATTTAAGTAATTTATCATAAATATAATTTCTCCAGTACATATATTATAATTATTAAGGTTAGTAGGAATTATATTAATTTTTTTATATGTATTTTTTTTAAATTTATTTGTTATTAATATATGTATATTAGGATCATATTGTATTATAAAATTTATTTTTTTTGAAAAATCATTTTTTATTTTTCCGTTACTGGGTGATACAATTATATTTTTTTTTGAATTAATAATAATTTTTTTTTTATAAATAAAAAAATTTTTTGTTTCATAGATGGTTTGAATTACCCCGGTTGTAGGGGATACAATATATATTTTTTTTTTCATATTTATGTTTATTTTTAATTTTATAAAATTATTTATTTTTGTTTTTTTACACCTATATGCAGATAATATATGCATAGAAACCATTAAATATTTTAATATAAGTAATTCATATAAATATTATTTAGAAGTATATTCTATATTTTATAAATATATTTTAAAAAGAATTTTATTGTATTGAAATTTAATTTTATTGCTTTTAAAATAATGACGATTTTTTATAAAAATATATGGTGTGTATGATGAAGTCAATTTATGATAAAATTGTAGAATTACGTATGCAATTGAGATATCATAATTATATGTATTATACTTTAGATTCTCCTGTAATTTCAGATTCTCTTTATGATCAATTATGTACTCGATTAATTCAATTAGAAAAAAAATATGGAAAGAAAAATTCATTTAATAAATCAAATAAATTATTAAAACAAATTGGCGGAAAAAAATTACATATTTTTTCTGAATATATCCATAAAACTCCTATGTTATCATTAAAAAGTACTAATAATATATCTGATATTAATCTTTTTGAACGACGAATTAAAAAGTATATTAATGGTATTGATGATATTCAGTATTATTGTGATCTAAAAATAGATGGTTTAGCTGTAAATTTATTATATAAAAATGGATTATTAGTTTCAGCTTCTACTAGAGGAGACGGGTATATCGGAGAAGATATTACGAAAAACGTCCATATGATTTCGTCTATACCTAAAAAAATTATTGGAGCTAATATTCCTAAAATTATTGAGATACGAGGAGAAGTATTTATAAAAAAATCTGATTTTTTAATTTTAAATCAACTAGCTGTTTCAAATAATAAAAAAATATTTTCTAATCCTCGTAATGCTGCCGCTGGTTCTTTACGACAATTGAATCCTAATATTACCAGACAAAGAAAATTAATGTTTTTTGTATATGGATATGGTGCTTTTGTATCTGATAAAAAAATTTATAGTCATAATGAACGATTAAGTCAAATTAAAAAATGGGGTTTTACTGTAGATCAAAATAGTATGTTATGTAGTAATATAAAAGATATTATAAAATTTTATAATAAAATTTATTCTAATAGAACGAAATTAGATTTCGAAATAGACGGTATCGTTATAAAAGTAGATTCTATTACATTTCAAAAAAAAATAGGTTATGTAGAGAAATATCCTAGATGGGCATTAGCTTTAAAATTTATTTCCTTAGATGTAGAAACAAAAATTATAGATGTATCATTTCAAATTGGTAGAACGGGCATAATAACTCCTGTTGCTCATTTTATTCCTGTAAATGTTTCTGGAGTTTTGATTAGTAAAGCATCATTGCATAATATTAGTATGATTCAAAAATTAAATATTTATATTAATGATTATATTACAGTATATCGTGCGGGAGATGTTATTCCTAAAATTAAAAATGTTGTAGTAAAAAAACGAGATAAATTAGTAAAAAAAATTATTTGTCCAACATATTGTTTATCATGTCATACCCAATTAGTATATTCTTCTAATAATATTTTTTTATATTGTCCAGCTAGTTTTTTATGTCCAGCTCAAAATATACAGCGATTAATTTATTTTGCTTCTAAATGTGGCGTTTATATTAAAGGTTTAGGAAAAAAAAATATTATTAAATTAATTGACTATGGTTATGTAAATACTCCAGTAGATTTTTTTATTTTAACGACGAATATGTTGCAATCTATTCCGGGAATAGGTAAAAAATTATCAAATATTATTATTGATAGTATCAATGCGTCTAAAAATGTTAGTTTAGATAAATTTATTTGTTCTTTAGGAATAGTAGATGTCGGTATTTCTATTTCTAAAATTTTAGCTAATTATTATAAGTCTATCACGAATTTCATTAAAACTAATAATGATATATTATCAGATATTAAAGGTATTGGTATAAATATTGCTAGTTCAATTATGAAATTTATAAAAAATAAAAATAATATTTATATTATAAAAAAATTAATTGGTATCTTAAACATTTTTTTTATTTCTTAATAAAAATATAATTAGTAGTGTTTTATGGTTTAAAAATATGGGTCGTGCAGGATTTGAACCTGCGACCAATTGATTAAAAGTCAACTGCTCTACCGACTGAGCTAACGACCCCTTTATTATATATTGGGTGATGACGGTCTCGAACCGCCGACCTTCTCCGTGTAAAGGAGAAGCTCTACCAACTGAGCTAATCACCCTGATTACAATACTATATTGTAGAACAGATATATTATGAGTCAATATATATTTTACATATATATGTTTATTTGATTAAAAAATATACAATTTGATTGATTTTTTTATGTATAAATCTTTTTAATAAACTTAATTTTTAAGTTGAGTATTTTATGAAAGTTAAAACTAGATTTTCTCCTAGCCCTACTGGATATTTACATATAGGCGGTGCGCGAACTGCTTTATATTCATGGTTATTTGCTCAAAAATATAATGGATCATTTGTTTTACGTTTTGAAGATACTGATATTAAAAGAGTACGTAAGAATTACGTACAAGATATTTTATATGGATTGAGTTATTTAGGTTTACACTGGAATGAAGGGCCTTTTTATCAAAGTAATCGATTACAGATATATAAAGATATAATCTTATCTATGTTAAAAACAGATATTGCGTATAAATGTTATTGTTCACAAGAACGTTTAGATCAATTAAGAAAAAATCAAATTTTAAAAAAACAAAAACCGCGGTATGATAGAAGGTGTCGAAATCATTGTTTTTTCTTAAAAAAATCAAATATACCATTCGTAGTGCGATTTAAAAATCCATTAACAGGTATAGTAAAATTTACTGACATGATTCGAGGTCCGATATACGTTTCAAACAATGAATTAGATGATTTAATTATTCAGCGATCAAATGGCATGCCTACATATAATTTTTGTGTTGTTATAGATGACTGGAAAATGAATATTACTCATATTATTCGAGGAGAAGATCATATTAATAACACTCCTAGACAAATTAATTTGCTACATGCATTAAATGCACCGATTCCAAATTATTCTCATGTATCGATGATTTTAGATAATTCAGGTATTAAATTATCTAAACGAAATCAATCTAGAAGTATTACTAGTTATATTAATGAAGGATTTCTTCCTGAAGCAATTTTAAATTATATATTACGATTAGGATGGTCTTATAAAGATCAAGAAATTTTTTCTGTAGACGAAATGAAAAATTTATTTAATATATGTAATGTCAGTAAATCATCAAGCAAGGTAAATGATAAAAAACTTTTATGGTTAAATCATTATTATTTAAATAATTTACCGATTAAAAGAGTACATTCATATTTTTCTATATATTGTAAAAATAAAAAAATTTTTTTAGATAAAAATATTGACGTTCAAGGTTTATTAAAAGAATTTTTACATCATCATAATACGATTCAAGAATTTGTATACTCATATCTTTATCTTTATAAAGATATTAATTTATCTAAAATAGATAATATTAAGATTTATTGTAGTATTATGAATATAAAAATATTAAAATTTTTATATAAAAATTTTTTTTCATTAACTTGTTGGCATAAATCAGATATTTTATATTTATTAAAAAAATCGACAAAGAAATTTAATCTTTGTTTTAAAGATATAGCAACTTTAGTTAGAATTGGTATTACAGGAAAAAAAGAAACTCCTAATATTTCTTCTATAATATTTTACATTGGGAAAAATCAGTTTTTATTACGAATATACAATTTATTACGATATATACAAATACATACATATATATAATAAAATTTTTATATAAAAATATTTATCATTAAATTTTATATATATCGAGTATAATATACAATATTTTATGGAAAATATTGTATATTATTTATATATATAAAATATTTGAATAATGAAATTTTAATATGTATTAATAAAAATATTTATATTTTAATTAAATGATATATATTTATATATAAAATAAGTTATTTGGAATATATTTATATTGGCATATTCATAATTTCTTGATATATATTCATTATTTTTTGATTTAACAGAATTAACATTTTTATTTTTTTTTTATTGATTTTTTGATTTAGATGAATATCTTTTATAGTTTTTTTTTGATTTATTTTATTATTAGCAATATTTGATGTATTGATGGGTGTTTTTAAGGCATGTTTCCACATCGAAAAAAAATTTATATTTTTTTCGTTATTTTTTTGTAATGAAATTGGTGCTAATCTTACTTTTTTTCTTGGTATAGAATTTATTTTCATAATATTTTTCCTTTTTGAGATATGTATATTTATACTATAATTTTTATATCATTATTTAAGAGTAAGAGATTACATCTTAAATGTTTTTAAATAATTAAATATATTGATTGTTATAATATTTGATTATTAGATAATTACATGTTATAACACAATTATTAAGTAGGAAAAGTTATGGATGTTATAAATAATGTATTGTTAAAAATCAAAAAAAAATGGCATACATTTTTAATGTATGTATCGCATCGATTAAAATTTATCATTTTTATTTTTTCTATTATCTTTTTTTTTATATCTGCTATTTTTTTTTGGTTTAATAAAATTAATTACGTTGTATTATATGATAATTTATCTGACACAGATGGTCAATGGATTACATCACAATTAAAAGATATGAATATATCATATCGATTTCGTAATTCTTATAAAACTTTATTAGTTCCGTCAGATAAAGTTCATGAATTACATTTTTCTTTAATAAATAACCAAGATATTAAAAAAAAAACTGATGGTTTTAAATTATTAGATAAAGAAAAATTTGGTATTAGTCAATTTCATGAAAATATTAATTATCATAGGGGTTTAGAAGGTGAATTATCAAAAACATTAGAACATATTTTTCCTATTAAATATGCTCGAGTACATTTAGTTTGTAAAAAAGATAGTGATTTTTTTAGAGATAAACAAATTCCATCTGCATCGGTAATTATCACTTTATTTCCTAATACACAATTAAATTCAGAACAAATAGATGCTATTACTTTATTGCTTGCAGGTAGTGTTCCAGATTTATCAGCTGATCGAATTGTTGTTGTGAATCAATTTGGAAATGTATTGAATAAGTTTACTTTGAATCAAAGTAAGTTTTTTAAATTTAATAAATATAAAAAAATTAATACTTTAGAAGAATACTATTCTAGTTGTATTAATAAAATTTTATTTCCTATATACGGATCTAAGAATATTATTGCACACGTTACTGCTGATGTAAATTTTAATCATATCAATTCGAGACAGTCTAATTTAGATTATATTCAAAAAAATTCTTCTTTAAAAAAATTACCAGACAATATTTCAGATTTGATTTCATGTAAAAATCAACATAATTCTTTAAATAATTCAGTATCACAATTAATTTTAGAATTGTTAAGTATGAAGTTTTTATATAAATTTTATATAAAAAATTTTTTAATGAATAATTCTTTTTATAATGATAATGTATTAAATAAAAAATTTGTTTATTCAAATAATTTTATTATTCCAAGTAACAGTAATACTACTAATAAAATTAAAAAAAAAATAATTGATTTTAACTCAGTTAGTGCAAATAATATCGTTTCTTTTCCAGGTTTTAAAAAATCGGATATTCGACATTTAACAATTACTGTATTAATAAATTATAAACAAAATGATATAGGTATTTTTACGCCATTATCTACGAATGAATTACAAGATATAGAAAAATTAGTTAAGTCAGTAATAGATTTTTCAGATAGTCGTGGTGATTGTATTAATATAATTAATTGTATGTTTTCTACTTCTCAAATTCCTTTAAATCAAAATAATGCATTGATAAATATGAATTTTAATTTCAACTATTTATTAGTTATTTTATTAGGAATATTAATTATTATTTTTATTATTTTTTTATTTGTTCAAGAGATTACGGTTAGTAAGAATCAAAAAAAATATTTAAAACCATTAAGTAACAATAATTTAAATTTAGAAAACAGATCTGATCAAAAATTAAATCAATTGAATTTAAATATAAATCGTACAGTTACTAAAGATGATATTTTTAATAAAAATCCAAAAATTATCGAACAGATCATACGTTATTGGATGAATAAGAAATGATACATTTAAATGGTATGCAGAAAAGTGCTTTATTATTAATATATCTAGATATACAGCAATCAGCTTCTGTTTTAAAATTTTTTAATAATTCAGAAATTAGTGAATTAGTGGATGTAATGATTTCATTGGATAGTGAGATAATGAAATATACTAATATGGTGATTTGTGAGTTTTGTAACTTACTAAAAAAAAATAAAGTTTCTAATGTTGATATCAAAACACGTATATCTCAAATTATAGAAAACACGATTGATACAGAAAAATCACATAAATTATTAAAAAAAAGTTTCATAAAAAATGATTTTTTACATAACATTATTATGTTAGAAAAATTAGGTGCAAAAAATATTTTTTTTTTAATTCAAAATGAAAATTTAAATATTATTTCAGCATTGTTGATTTATGTAAATCAAACTTTATCCATGAAAATATTAGAATTATTCAACAAAAAAAAAAGGTTAAATATTTTAAAAAAAATGGTAACTTTTAAAAATTTACGTTGTTCAGGGTTTATTGAATTAAATAAAATTATTAGTTATTTTTTATATATACAACAAGCTTCTTTTTTAGAAGAGAAAAGAATTAATCAAATTGTCAATATGTTATCTTATTTCAAATATGATAATATTATTCAATTTATTAGTCAAATTAAAACTCCATATATAAATATTTTAAATAAAGTGATTAGCAAGTATTTTACATTTGAAGATATCATAATTGTTGATGATATAAGTATAAAATGTATCATTAATAACATAGATTTAGATAGTTTATGTATTGTGTTACGTGATGTACATAATTCTTTAAAAAATAAATTTATTTCTAATATGTCCAACGAACAACGTAAATATTTTAAAGAAACTATTTTTTTAAATAAATCAATTACTGATGATATCATTTTTTTAAAAAAAAACTTATTACTTCAAAAAATCAAGAAATTGATACGAATGAATAAGATTATTATTAAACAAAATTAGGTATATAATATGAATCATATTTTAAATAATAATTTATGGAAGAAATGGAAACCCAAAAAATCATATAAAACTATTAATGTAGTACAAAAATCAGATATTTTTTCACATAAAGCATCGTTGTTTTCTGATGTTTTAAATAAAAAAAATACATCTACGTATTCAAAAATTTATAAAAAAGGATATCAGCAAGGTTTAATCGCTGGATATAAAAAAGGATATTTTATTGGATGGATTCAGGGCTTTAATTGTGCTCGTGATTTTTTATCACAAAATATAACAAGATGTATACAAATACAATATGCGGATTTATTAAAAAAATTTAAAATTGCTATAAATAATTTTAACGATAGTTTTTCAGAACGATTAATAAAAATTGTATTACATATTTCAAAAATTTTAGTAGAAGATATTATTGTAGTTAATAAAAATTACTTAATTAACAGAATTCAAAAATTAACGGAACAATCAAAATTTATATTTAATAGACTTCAATTACATGTACATCCTAATAATTATAATTTAATAATAAAAAAATTTGGAGTTTTAATGGAAAAATATAGTTGGACTGTTATTAGTAATGAAAAAATAGACGTAAACGGTTATCGTGTTATTACTTCTGATGAAGAAATAGATTCTTCTATCTCTTCTTTTTGGCATCGAATTAATAATGCAGTAAATTTATCGGATTAAGAGTATATGAATTATCTACTAAATACTTGGTTTAATAAAGTTGATAAATTTGAAAAAAAAATATCGTTTTTTTCCCACAATATTTCATATGGTAGAGTATTAAGTGTAAATAATTTAATTATTGAGGTAACTGGAATATATTTACCTATTGGAAATTTTTGTTGGGTAGAACGAATTCATAAAGATATATTATCTGGTATAATATGTAAAATTATAGGGTTTAAAGGAAAAATTACTTTTTTAGCGCCTATGCAGCATTTAGATGGTGTTTTTCCTGGATCGAAAGTTTTTTCTCAATATAGCATGAATAATACTATTATTGATTTTAATAGCTTTCCATTTGGATATCAATTATTAGGGCGGGTATTAGATAGTTATGGCTATCCTTTAGATAATTTAGAAGAAATTAAATCACAAAAAAAACCACTTAATTTCTTTAAAGCATCAATTAATCCCTTACAGAGATCTCCAATTACAGAAATTTTAGATACGGGTGTACGAGCTATTAATAGTTTATTAACTGTTGGTAGAGGGCAAAGAATGGGTATATTTTCACAGCCTGGAATTGGAAAAAGTATGTTACTTGGAATGATATCTCGACATACTAATGCTGATATAATTGTTGTATCTTTAGTGGGTGAAAGAGGAAGAGAAGTAAAAGAATTTGTTGATAATATTTTAGGTGTTCATAGTTTAAAAAAATCAGTGGTTATTGTTTCTCCAGCTGATGTTTCTCCTATTTTAAAAATTCAATCTGTTCAATATGCAACTTCTATTGCAGAATATTTTTGTAAAAAAAATAATCATGTTTTATTGATAGTGGACTCATTAACGCGATATGCTATGGCATATCGAGAAATATCTAATGCTATGTACGAAGTTCCGGTATTAAAAGGTTATCCTGCTTCTATTTTTTCAAATATTCCGTATTTAATTGAACGTATAGGTAATATTAATCCGAATGGTTTAGGATCTATTACTGCTTTTTATACTGTATTGACGGAGGGAGATGAATATAATGATCCTATTTTAGATATTGCAAAATCTGTTTTAGACGGACATATTGTTTTATCAAATTTTTTATCAGAAGCTGGTCATTATCCAGCTATTGATATTGAAAAATCTATTAGTCGATCGATGCATTCTATTATAAATCGTGATCATTATAAAAATTCTATATTTTTAAAAAAATTAATATCATGTTATTATCGTCATAATGACTTGATTAATTTAGGGGTATATTCTTCCGGTTCAAATAAATTATTGGATAATGCAATAAAAATTTGGTCGAATTTAGAAAAATTTTTACAACAAAAATTTTTAGAACGTTGTTCATATACGCAATCTGTATTAGAATTAATAGCATTATTAAAAAATATTTAGTATATAAATCGGAGATATATATGATTTTAAACATGTCTAGTATTAATGTATTTAAAAAAAAATAGAAATAGATATTCATAAGAATATTTTTAATATAACGCGTTATAAAAATAAAAAAACAGAAATACAAAAATATTTATTACAATTAAAAGAATATAAAAATAAATATATTTTTTTATTATCAAAAAAATTTTTTTCTGGTGTTACACAACATAGAATTCAATTCTATTTTAATTTTATATTGATGTTACAAAAACTGATTGATCAACAAAATATTTGGTTAAATTATTTTAAACAAAAATTAAAAAAAAGATTATTAATTCAATATAAATTGAATTCTACTTTAGAACAATGGAAAAAATTAGAATTACGTCTTAAAAATCGTATTATAAAAGAAAAAATATTGATAGACCAACGTAATGATAATGCTGTATGTTTGAATTTTTATAGTATTTTGACCTTAAAATAAACAAAATAATTAATAATTTGGTTATTTATAGTATAATTATGATATTATATATATACGTAATATTACGTATATATTTATCTTATAAATAAGTTATAACTATGTCTCGGAAATTTAATTTTTTATATAAATCAAATAATAATCAAGAATTAAATCATATAAATTTTATGAATTTTTTTTTGAATAAAAAAAAAATATTTTTTAGAAATTTATTCTCTGATTTTATTTTATTATTTGAAAAAAAATTTAGTAAATTTTTTTATTGTAATGTGAATATACAGTTTATACGCAGTTATATTAAATATCATCATATATATATGAAGAGTTTATATATAAAATATATCGGTAAACAATTCATGTTAAGAGATTGTACTGATAAATGTTTAATTTTAATTACACAAGATTTATTTATTATTTTTATTAATTATTTATTTGGTCATGTTAATGAAAATACAGATGAATATTGTAATTATAAAAATTTAACATTACATGAAATAAAAATTTTAGATCTTCTATTACAAAAAATTTTTATTATTTGTGATTTAACATTTTTAAGTAATATTTCAACGTCAAGTATTAATAATTGTAAGTATTATTCATTAAATGATTTTTTATTTACGCGATTTATTAAATTTCCTTATATATGTTTTGAATTTAATATTTATATTAAAAATCGTATTAATGTATTAAAAATATATATTCCGAATTGTATTGTAGAAAAGTTTTACAAATAGAAATATTATTTTAATATAAGTAATTTTTACTAATTATATAAATATATATTTGATATAAAAGACAAGATTATATAATTTAATTATATTAAATATAAAAGTTTATTTATTTTATTAAAATATTGTATTTTTAAAATAAACATAATAATTTAAAATTATGATATAATGTGAAAATTACATAAATATATTTTATAAGGTGATAAAAATTTCGTGAGTACAAAAGAATTATTAAATCAAGAAATACAAAGTAAAGATCTCAATAAAAAAATAATAGACCAATCTATGATGACAGATTTATCTATTATGTCGATTCCTGTTCTTATTACTATTGAATTAGGAAAAAAAAAAATTACTATTCGTGAATTATTACAACTATCATGCGGATCTATATTAGAATTAGAAGAAGCAGTAGATGAACCGTTAAATATTTTTGTTAATAATTTTTTAATTGCATTAGGAGAATTAGTCATGCATAAGGAAAAATATGGTATTCGTATAACAAAATTGTTACATAAGTAATGATGATATAGACTATTCATCATGTAAAAATTTATGAAATTAAACAGTTATATTCAATTAAGTTTAATATATATTATGCCTAATAATAACATGATTCATTATTTTGTTAACCAAAATAATCTAAATATATTTATGTATAGTTTTTTATTTATTTTTTTTATTTTATTTTTAATAAAAAGATGTAATTTATTTTATTGGAATAAAAATAATGTTAGTTATATAACGGATAAAGTTTATTTAAATCCCGATCATTATATTTGTATATTGCATATTGAAAAAACTAGGTTATTACTTGCTGTTACATTAACTAAAATTAATGTGATACACGAATTACCATCTAATTTGAAAACGGTTATAAAAAATAAAAATAAATGTTCATTTTACTCTAAACCATTAAAATTATTAAAATCAATAATATTTTGGTTTAAGTGAGGTAACATGTTATTTGACAATATAATTTTTTATTTATCTATTGTGCCAGTTTTTTTATTAACAAATACTACTAATAGTAATGTAAATAATATCGTGAGTTACGGAACTAATATATTTAATTATTCTCTTCAATCATCAATGATGTTAACTGTATTGAGTTTAGTACCTGCGTGTTTATTGATGATGACTTGTTTCACTCGTATTATTATTGTGTTTAGTTTTTTAAGAACAGCATTAGGAACACCTTATTCTCCTCCTAATCAAATATTGATTGGGTTATCATTATTTTTAACAGTGTTTATTATGTCTCCGGTATTGGATAAAATCTATAATACTGCGATAGTTCCGTTATATAATAATGAAATTCATATAGATACAGCTTTAAAGAATATTATTAAACCATTACATAAATTTATGTTAAAGCAAACTAGAAAATCTGATATTTCCGTATTTTTACGGTTAGCTAAGATATCTACGAAAAGTAATTATAAGAATATTCCTATTCAAGTATTATTACCAGCATTTATGATTAGCGAATTAAAAACGTCTTTTCAGATTGGTTTTACAATTTTTTTACCTTTTTTAATTATTGATTTAGTTGTTGCTAGTATTTTAATGTCTTTAGGAATAATGATGGTACCGCCGTCTACAATTGCTTTACCGTTAAAATTAATCTTATTTGTTTTATCAGATGGATGGAGGTTATTAATTTTATCTCTTTCAAAGAGTTTTTTTATTTAAATTAATTGTTTTAAAATTATTAATTATAATGGATATTATTATGAATCAAGAATTTTTAATGATATTATTTCAAGATTCTATTCAATTTGCATTATTGCTATCTGCTCCTTGTTTATTGTCAATATTATTTAGTGGTTTATTAATGAGTATATTTCAAGCATCAACACAAATAACTGAGCAAACATTATCATTTATACCTAAAATAATATCGGTAGTGTTATCTTGTATTGTTTTTGGACCTTGGATGCTACAAATTACTTTAGAATATATAAACAATATTTTTCATATAATATCAATTATTAGTTCATCATCATGATAAATCATTTGTTTTATAAACATATATTTGGTATGGATAGTAAAATTCTACTAATAATGTCACGTATTTATTCAATTTTAATGTATTCCAAAATATTTAGCTATATTAGTGATAATGCATCTATAAAATTTTTCTTTATATATGTAACAAGTCATTTATTAGCGCCTTTTGTTTCTGATTACAATATTAATCATTATGACATAGAATTTTTGATGATTTTATGTAATCAAATTTTAATAGGAATGGCAATAGGATTATTGTTTCAATGTTTATTTTCTTGTATAATTTTTATAGGGGAAATTATTAGTTCACAGATTGGTTTATCATTTTCAGTTTTTTTTGATTTAGGTTTTCATGTATATTCTTTAGTTCTTTCAAATTTATTAAATATTTTTTTTTTATTTTCATTTTTCGTATATAATGGTCATTTAAAATTAATTATTTTTTTAATTAAGAGTTTTCAGGTATTTCCATTATATAATACATCGATAGATCGAAACATTATTTGGTCTATTATTCATTTTTCTAGTCTTATTTTTTTAAATGGAGTATATTGTGTTTTACCAATTTTGTTTTTTTTTTTGATTTTATTTATAGCATGTATGGTATTAAATCGTATAGTACCTAGTACATCTTTATTTTCTTCTTTTTCAGTTATTATTTTTATTGTAGGGATGATTTTATTAAAATATTTTATTTTTAAGTTTTACGGAATTAGTAAAATTTTATTTGATTATTTATTTCATTACTTGAAAATATATGGATTTAAATTATTGTGGCATAAATAACATTAACCATTCATATATATTATTTTTTTTATTTTTTAATAACAATAATATATCATTACAACTTATATTATTTTTAATATCAAATATTTACAAATTTCATTTATTGGAGATCTTATGGTAGATCTCCGGTAATTACGTAATTTATATTACGTATATATTTTTATATATAAAAACTATTTAATTTTTTTTTCTTCATATACTACATGTTTTCTAATTTTTGGATCATATTTTTTGAGCTTTAATTTATTAGTTTGGTTCCTTTTATTTTTTGTAGTAGTATAATAATGGTTGCTGCCGCTAGATGACATAAGTTTTATTTTAATACGACTCGTTTTTGCCATATTTCCTCTTATTTAAATAATGTATTTTTTATATATTTGTTCAATTCCAAATTTGTTAATCATTCTTAATCCTTTAGCAGATATGCGTAGTTTTATTTTTTTATTTTTGTCGGGCAACCAAAATGAATGATATTGTATATTTAAAGAAAATTTTCTTTTAGTAGCATTCATAGCATGTGAACGGTTTTGTCCTAACATTAATTTTTTTTTAGTAATTTGACATATTTTAGGCATAATTATTATTTCCTGAATTATACGTGATGATTTTATAAATTTGAAATTCTCAACATATATTGAAATTTATTATAATAAATATATTTATAGATTTATTTTTCTTGATATCTATGAATAGCATTTATTATTTCTAATTTTGCACATTGAACATCTTTCCATCCATTTATGATGACGGATTTATTTTTTTCTAATTTTTTATAATGTTCAAAAAAATAAATAATTTGTTTTTTTAATAATTCAGATAATTGATGAATATCATAAATTTGGGTATATTCTTGTGTAATTTTTGTATGCGGTACAGCTATTATCTTTTCATCTTTTCCTGATTCATCTTGCATATCTAATAAACCAATAGGACGGCATCGAATGATAGATTTAGATTGTAGAGGATGTGGAGTTGGTATTAAAATATCTAATGGATCTCCATCTAAAGATAGAGTATGATTTATAAATCCGTAGTTACAGGGATAAAACATAGTAGTAGGTATAAATCTATCTACATATAATTCTTGAAAGGATTTGTGTATTTCATATTTTATAGGACTGGAAAATGCAGGAATTTCTATAATTCCGTATATATCATCAGGAATATTTTTTCCTGCGGGTACTTGAATAAAATTTTTCATTTTTTTTGTTTTTTATAAATAGTTGTCGTAGTAAATGATTTGTATAAAAATTTATATACAATATTTGTATTTATTATAGATGTTATCCATTAATAATGTAAATCTACATATTTATATATGTATTACATTAATGAAAATTAGTATAATATAGTATATTATATTTGTTTAAATTTGTATCGACTTTAGGTATCTAGAAATGCTACATTTTACATGTAGAAGAAGATTTAAAAATCTTAATATATAATATACAACAAATAATATTTTATATGAATCAAAAAAAATATACTGATATTATTAAAATAAATAAAATATATTTTTTAAGTGCATCAAATCGATACGGAGTTATAGATAATATTGAGTTATTTTAATTATGTTACTAGTATGATGACGATATATAATAATTATTGTTGATATGTTATTTCATTGAATGATATATCTATTTTGGGTATGCGTTAATCTGTTGATAGATCAATTTATTTATCTCAATATACAACTATTAATCAATTTATTATTTTTTCAGTATAGATCAGTTATATTGCTATAATAAAAAAATTAATTTATTTTTCTCTCAATCGTTTAAGTTTAAATGAGATTAATGATTTAGTCAATACTATAGATTCTACTGCTTTAAATTTTGATCCTCGAATTGTTAATACAGATGGTGCTATTTTTGAACATTTTTATTGATATTAAGGTGATAGGAAATAGTTTAAATTGGGCAGGAAATCAACTATTAATAGATAATTATTTATCTAGCAGTGTTGTAGCTTCGTGTCATCACCATTCTATAGAAAGAGATTTTATTTATACTGTTACAAGAGATTTTAATAATTTAGAAGATCCAATATTTATTGGATAAAGTAGTGCTAGAAAAAGTATTACTAAATTAAATTCAAGAAAAATATCCGTACAAATTTCTCCTATTATATTAAGTTCTGATATTTCATATGAATTATTTTTCTTGTTTAATATACGCGATAAATGGAGATTCTGTATACAATGAATCAACATTTTTATTAAATTCTTTAAATAAAAATATTTTGCCAAATTAGCTAAATATTTTAGAAAATCTGTTTTTATGTAAAGGTTTTATCATCCAGTTTATTTGATAATGAAAGTGTAGAAATTGTTACTAGAAAAATTATAAATCAAGGTATTTTGAAGATGTGGTTATTAGATATGTATTCAACTTGTCGTTTAAATATGTATAATACTAGGTATGTTGGAGCAACGTATAATTGGATAGTATCTACGGATAGTAAATTTATAAAATCTTTTAATCAAATTTTATCTTTTATGTCTTGAGGATTTTTAGTCACTGAATTGATAGGTGATGGTTTTGACGTCATTACCGGCGAATATTCTTGTTGCGAATATGGTTTTTGGATAGAAAGAAGTCGAGTACAATATTCAATTCATGAAGTTACAATTTCGGGTAACTTATTAAGTATTTGGAAGAATATTGTTTTATATATCTGATGATATAAATAAAAAAAAATAAAATTCAATATTCATTGTTATCAATAGACAGAATACACATTTCTAGATTTTAATAAGTAGTTGTTTTTTTTATATATTATGAAGTTGACTTATAAGCCGGGTTCTGTTTAAAACAGTCATTTATCTAGATTAATAATTACTTATTAATTCATAATAGCAGTCTACCCGGAGTAACGTGCGGGCCACACTCTCCTACTTGACCTTGCTCCAGGTGGAAGTTTACCGTGCCAAAATTGTTACCAATTTTGCGGTGCGCTTTTACCGCACCGTTTCACCTTTTCCTATTTAAAATAGCAGGTAATGTATACTTACATATATTATAATAGGTAGTTTATTTTCTGTTGTACTAGTCGTAAGATCACTCTTCCCAGGTGTTACCTGGCACCATACCCTGTGGAGCCCGGACTTTCCTCTGTGTATAATTATTTTTTACAGTGACTGTTCAATCAACTTCATAAAATATTTTTTTTAATTATTTCATTATAAAGAATATTTTTATTAAATCTACATATTTTTGCTGTAATTTTTATAGCTGTAGTATTACTAGTATTTTTTTTTAATATTTTAAATATTCTAAATACTCGTGAAGGTATTATATTTTTATTTTTTTTTTTAGCTCCGCTAATAATAATAGTTATTTCTCCTTTTTTGCAATAAATATTATCATTAATAGTTAGTAATAGCTGTTCAACTGTGCCTCGTTGTATATTTTCCCATTTTTTAGTTATTTCTTTAGCAATTGTAATTTTCCGTTGAACGCCCATAATTTTTTTTATTAATTTTAATGTATATTCTAATCGTTTTGGAGACTCGTATAAAATTATCGTTCGTGTTTCTTTGCGTAACGAAGATATTTTTGTTTCACATTTTTTTTTTTTATTTGGTAAAAATCCTTCATAACAAAATCTATTAGTTTTTAATCCTGAAGCGCAAATCGCTGTAATGGCAGCACAAGCTCCGGGTAACGGTACAACACGAATATTATTATGATATGCATATTTAATTAATATATATCCTGGGTCGTTGATCGTGGGCGTACCTGCTTTAGATACAATCGCCATATTATTTCCACTTTTTAATATATCGATATATTGATTAGTTTTTTTTCTTTCATTAACGATATTTAAAGATAATAACTTATTTTTAATAGAAAATTGATTTAATAAAATTGATGTGTATTTAATATTTTCAGTTATAATAAAATCTACTTTTTTAAGAATATTAATAGAGCGATATGTTATATCAAGTAAATTTCCTATGGGTGTCGGAACGATATATAATAAACCAATATTATTTTTTTTTTATACATAAGAATTAATTATTCCTTATATCGATAATTATAGTTTTTAGTTAATTAATACGAAATTAGTATTTTTTCATCAATAAAGTATTATATATTTTTATATATGCTAACTATATATTTTTTTTTAAAATTATATCATACTTTTTAAAAGATAATTTTGTATTAATTATTAATAAAATTATTTCTTTATTAAATTCTACAAGTAATTTAATGAATCTAAATTTAGAGAATAGATAAAATTATTTTATGTAAACATAAAATAATTTTATCTATTATTGGAATATTTTATTAAGGATAATAATCATTGAAAAGAGTAGTTATTACTGGTTTTGGAATTATTTCAAGTATCGGTGTTACTGAACAAAATATTGTAAAATTATTAAAAAAAGGTATTTCAGGAATAGTCTTTTCTAAAAAAATGAAAGAATATGGTTTATATAGCACTGTGTGGGGAAATGTTTCTTCTAAAAGAAAAAATCAAATACCTAAAAATTTTTTGCGTTTTATGAATTCTGCATCGATATATTCTTATTTATCTTTACAAGATGCCATTAAAGATAGCAACTTACATCCTGATGTATATATGGAAAATCCCAGAGTAGGTATTATTATAGGATCTGGTAGTGGAGCTGTTAGTCCGTATACAACTTTATTAATGAATAAAAAAAATAATAATAACAAAATTAGTCCATATACAGTTATTAAAAATATGCCTTCTTCTATTTCAGCTTGTTTAGGGGCTTTTTTTAAAATTTATGGTATAAATTATTCTATTAGCTCTGCTTGTTCTACTTCTGCACATTGTATTGGAAACGCATACGAACTGATTTCTTTAGGAAAACAAGACATTATTTTTGCAGGCGGCGGAGAAGAATTAAGTGTAGAATTAGCACATCAATTTGATGTTATGAGGACTTTATCTGTACGATTTAATGAAACTCCTGAACTTTCTTCTCGAGCGTTTGATAAAAATCGTGATGGATTTGTTATTTCCGGAGGTAGTGGTGTTATTGTTCTAGAAGAATTAAAGTATGCTGTATCTCGAAATGCCAAGATATATGCTGAAATAGTTGGTTACGGAACTGCTTGTAATGGTTATGATGTTGTACGTCCAACAAGCGATGGTTGTGTGCGTTGTATGAATAATGCGATTAAAGGTATCAAGAATTCTATTAATTATATTAATGCTCATGGCACTTCTACTAAAATTGGCGACATTAAAGAATTAAATGCTATAAAAAAAGTTTTTAATGGTTTTAGTATGCCATATATATCGTCTACTAAATCCATTACAGGTCATTCGTTAGGAGCAGCTGGGGTTCAGGAAATAATTTATACTATGTTAATGATTAAATATAATTTTATTGCTCCCAGTATTAATATAGAAGATTTAGATCCTATAGCATATAATATGAATATTGTTACAAAACCTATAGATACAATAATAAATTTCGCTATTTCTAATAGTTTCGGTTTTGGAGGAACAAATGTTAGTTTAGTACTAAAAAATATTATTAAATAAACAATTATTTAAATTTTTATTGGAAGATTTATGTAATTGTTATATATTTTAATAAATATATATTTAATAGTTTTATTATTTAATAATAGGTGTAACATTATATGTAGTGGTATGATTAGATTGATTTTGATAATAATAATATACACATTTCATGTGTTGTTTATATTGATACAGTATTAGTTTAATTTTATTTTTGAATTTCTTATATTATAAGGTTTTATATATGAATCAACTAGAACAATTAAGAAAATATACTACTGTAGTAGTAGATAGTGGAGATATAGAATGTATTCAAAAATATAAACCACAAGATGCTACCACTAATCCAACATTAATTTTAAAAAGTGTTTTATCTAAAAAATATGATTTTATCGTTAATAACGCAATTCAATATGCGCAAAAAATAGGCGGTTCAGTATCTGATAAAGTGCAAAATGCTAGCGATATGGTCTCTGTAGGATTTGGTACAGAAATTTTAAAATATATTCCAGGATATATTTCTACGGAGGTTGATGCGCGATTATCTTTTAATACTGATAAATGTATACAAAAATCAATTCAATTAATTAATTTATATCGTAATCGAGGGGTTGACACTTCTCGAGTTCTTATAAAGTTAGCGGCTACATGGGAGTGCATTCAAGCAGCTCATCAACTAAAAAAATTAGGCATTTTTTGTAATTTAACATTACTATTTTCTTTCGCTCAGGCTCGTGCATGTGCGGACGCTAATGTTTTTTTAATTTCTCCATTCGTGGGTCGAATTTATGATTGGTATCAAAAATTTAGTTTAAATTCTTCGTATTGTTCTTTATCTGACCCTGGAATTTTAGCTGTAAAAAAAATTTTTGTATATTATAAAAAATATATGTATAAAACTATTATTATGAGTGCCAGTTTTAGACGAATAGAACAAATTTTAGAATTAGCTGGATGTGATCGTATTACTATATCTCCTGATTTATTAGAACAACTAAAAATACAAACATTGAGTTTTACGAAAAAATTAGATGCTTCTAAAATTGATACTGTAGCAACTCAACCGGTTCCGTTAACAGAATCTGAATTTAGATTTTTACATAATCAAGACGCTATGGCTGTTGAAAAGTTATCCGAAGGTATTCGACAATTTAGTTATGATCAAATGGAACTAGAAAAATTTTTATTAAACTTAATATAGTTTTTAAAAACTATATTAAAATAATATATTTATAATATTTTTATGAGAATTACTTTCTGAAAGGAACATACATGTTATTTCGACGTGAGTTATCTAATGCAGCGCGAATGTTAAGTATTGATGCGGTTCAACGAGCGCAATCTGGTCATCCAGGTGCTCCTATGGGTATGGCTGATATTGCTGAAGTTTTATGGCGTGATTTTTTAAAACATAATCCTAATAATCCGTTATGGCAAAATAGAGATCGATTTATTATATCAAACGGTCATGCTTCTATGTTATTATATAGTTTGTTGCATCTATCTGGATACAATATATCTATAGAAGATTTAAAAAATTTTCGGCAATGTTTTTCTAATACTCCTGGTCATCCTGAAGTTGGTTGTACTCCAGGAGTAGAGATTACTACTGGTCCTTTAGGTCAAGGACTAGCTTCTAGCGTAGGTATGGCTATTGCTGAAAAATTATTATCACAATATTTTAATAGAAATAATTTTAATATTATTGATCACTATACGTGGGTATTTGCTGGTGATGGATGTTTAATGGAAGGTATTTCTCATGAGGCATGTTCATTAGCGGGTACATGGCAATTAGGTAAATTAATTGTTTTTTATGATAAAAATGGTATTTCGATTGACGGCGAAATATCTGGTTGGTTTACTGATGATACAAAAAAACGGTTTTTAGCATATAATTGGCACGTAATAGAAATAAACGGTCATAATTCAGAAGAGATTATTAATGCTATAAAAATAGCTAAAGGCAACATAATTCAACCATCATTAATAGTATGTAATACAGTTATTGGATTCGGTTCTCCTAATAAATCTGGTAAATCTAGTGCGCACGGAGCACCTTTAGGTGAAGTAGAAGTAGCTTTAACTCGTAAACAGTTAAATTGGATTCATCCTCCATTTTTTATTCCTCCTCATATATATTCTGCATGGAATGCTAGTCATTCAGGACAATTAGTAGAATTATCATGGAAAAATTTACTTAAAGAATATTCTATTAAATATCCAAAGTTATATTCGGAATATATACGTCGATTTAAACGACAATTACCTAGTCAGTTAGATGATAAATTGCAAGAATTTTTATTACAATTAAATAGTTCATTAAAAGATGTTTCTACACGCGAAGCATCACAAAATTTTTTAGAAAAATTTGGATCTTATTTACCGGAATTAATAGGCGGTTCTGCTGACTTGGCTCCTAGTAATTTAACTATTTGGTCCGGATCTAAATCTATTAATAAAGAGAATTTAGGTAATTATATTCATTACGGAGTAAGAGAATTTGGAATGACAGCTATAGCAAATGGAATATATCATCATGGAGGATTTATTCCGTATACTGCTACTTTTTTAGTTTTTGTTGATTACGCACGTAATGCTGTACGAATGGCGGCATTAATGAAAACACAACAAATTTTCATTTATACACATGATTCTATTGGTTTAGGAGAAGACGGTCCTACTCATCAACCAATTGAACATATCTCTACATTAAGATATATACCTAATTTAAGTGTTTGGAGACCTTGTGATTCCGTTGAAACCGCAGTGTCTTGGTTTTATGGTTTAAAAAGAAAAAAAGGACCTACATCTTTAATATTGTCTCGTCAAAATATAACACAATTTTCAAGGACTGATGATCAAGTAAAAAATATTTTTAAAGGCGGATATATTTTAAGAGAATATGGAACAGTTATTACTATAATTATTATTGCAACTGGATCAGAAGTACCGTTAGCAATTAAAGTTGCTAAAAAATTATATACATTAGGGTATCATACCCGGGTAGTTTCTATGGTTTCTACGGATTGTTTTGATAATCAAGATATAATATATCGTGAATCTGTTCTTCCTACAAAAATTATACATCGAATCTCTATAGAAGCTGGTATTAGTGATTATTGGTATAAATATGTAGGTCTTAATGGTATTAAGATTGGTATTGATACGTTTGGAGAATCTGGTCCTGGAAAAAATTTATTCAAAATATTTGGTTTTACGGTAAATAAGATTGTTTCTCGAATTAAAAAAATATTTTTTAGTTAACTGATCTAATTTTTTCAGTTTTATGTTTTTTAGTATGTTATTTTTTCATTAAAAAACGGTTTTTAATATAATAATTAGGAATTATGTAAGATAATATTAGGGTATGGTATGCATACAACAGTATTAAATTTAGCACGAAAATTAATTAATATACCATCAATTAGTCCAAACGATTTTGGTTGTCAAGAAATTTTAATACAAAGATTACAATCTTATGGATTTTTTATTGAAAGAATGAATTTTAATGACACTAGTAATTTTTGGGCATGGCGAGGATCAGGAAAAACAATTACTTTTTTAGGACATACTGATGTAGTACCAGCTGGAAATATACTTGATTGGAATCATCCGCCATTTACATCTACTGTAGAACATGGGTTTTTATTTGGCAGGGGTGCGGTAGATATGAAAGGTTCAATAGCTGCTATGACAGTAGCGGTAGAAAAATTCGTTCAAAAAAATCCTAATCATAATGGTCGTATATCATTTTTAATTACTTCAGATGAAGAATCAACAGGTAAAAATGGAACTAAAAGAGTAATTTCATTATTAAAAAATCGTAAAGAAATAATTGATTATTGTCTAATTGGCGAACCGACTAGCGAAAAAGTTTTAGGTGATTGTATTAAAAATGGTCGTCGAGGTTCTTTATCAATTGATTTAACGATATATGGTAAACAAGGTCATACAGCATATCCGGAATTAGCTGTAAATCCTATTCATATTTCTATACCGTTTTTAACAGAACTATCTACTATATCATTTGATGATGGTAATGATTTTTTTAAACCAACTACATTACAAATTTTAAAAACGTCTTCGGGAAAAAAATACGTAACTAATATGATTCCAGGAGAATTAAATATTTCTTTAAATGTAAGATTTAGTTATTTATCAAGCGAAAAAAAAATTATTAATACAATTGATATGTTACTTAAAAAATATTTTATAAAATATTCTATTCGCTGGATTTGTCATGCTAGACCATTTTTTTGTTCGCCGGATAGGTTTTACAATGTTGTTGCAGATAGTATATATCGACAAACTAATGTAACTACTATTTTAAAAACAAACGGTGGTACTTCTGACGGACGATTTATGACGGATATCGCAAATGAAATAGTAGAATGTGGTTTATTAAATTCTACTATTCATCAAATCAATGAATGCGTTAGTGTTTCAGATTTATTTACATTACAAAATATTTATAATAGTGTATTAGATACACTATTGTTGTAATTTTTTTTTAAATGAGGCGCTATGTTTAAAGTTAATATTATTTTGATTAATTATTAATTAATATAATTATATATATATTTTCTATGCAATGATAAAGATTTATTTTATCATTGCGTAATAAGTATATTGAGTGTTTCTAAATGAAATAGATTTTGATAAATATTTTTTATATATGTATATGTTATGGTACATAACTATAAGAACAGTTATGTTTATAGAATTATTCTATTGTATAATACTATGGATAGAATATACTATAAATTAATTGAATTAATAACTTTTTTTAATATATTTTGATTTTTTTTTAATAACGGCGTCATAGGTAATCTTAATGAATCTGATTCTATTAATCCGACATATTTAGTAGCCCATTTTATGGGTATAGGATTTGTTTCTTTGAATAAAAGATGATGTAGAAGATTTAATTTTTGATTTATTTTTCTAGCTTTTATAAAATCTCCTTGTAATGCTAGTGTACACATTTTTGTCATATAATTTGCGGCAATGTTTGCTGTTACTGAAATAACGCCTATTCCTCCTAGTTGGATAAAATCTAATGCTGTTGTATCATCGCCACTAATTAAAAGAAAATCATTTTTTACTAATTTTTTAATTTGATTAATTCTAGATAAATCTCCTGAAGCATCTTTTAATCCAATTATATTTTTATAATGAGATAGTTTAGCAATTGTTTCTGGTAATAAATTACATCCTGTCCTATTAGGAACATTATATAATATTTGTGGTAAGCAAGTATTTTCGGAAATGGCTTTAAAATGAAGATATAATCCTTGTTGTGTAGGTCTATTATAATAAGGAGTAACACTTAAACAACCTGAAACTCCAGATTTTTCAAGTTTTTTAGTTAAAAGAATACTTTCAGAAGTAGCGTTAGATCCTGTTCCGGCTATTATAGGTATTTTTTCATCTGCAAATTCTAGAGTATGCATAATGACATTTGTATGTTCTTTTCGGGTTAACGTTGCTGACTCTCCAGTTGTTCCTACAGAAATTATTGCATTTGTTTTGTTATCAATATGATAATTTATTATTTTTTTTAAGCTTTTTTTGCAAATATTTCCTTTGTTATCCATTGGTGTAATAAGAGCAACCATGCTTCCTTTAAACATTTTTTTGATTCCTTGTGAATACAAGAATATATTTTTTTTTAAATGCAATTAAAATTTTTTTAAATAATTTAATTTAAATTTATAAAAACAATTATTTTATTTATATCAATATTTAATATTGTTTGTTAAAAATAAAATTTTTTAAAAATAAAAGGAATTTGATATATTTATCATAAATTTTTTATTATTGATAATAGATTTTATTTATATTCATGAATAGTTATAGAATTCTAATATAGATTATTTTTAATGTATTGAATTTTTGTATATTTTAATTATTATATGATTATATCAATTTTAATTGATAAAAGTATAACTTAATTATACTAAGTCAATAATTTACTATCAATGTATTATTAGTAATATACGATTATTATCCGCATTGAGCTCGAAATCGTAAAACATGATCCATTAATGTTATTGCTAACATAGCTTCTGCAATTGGTACAGCTCTTATACCAACACAAGGATCATGTCGACCTTTTGTTATTATATAAGTTTCTTTTCCGAATTTATCAATTGTTTTGCCGGGTATTCTAATACTCGATGTTGGCTTAAAAGCTGCCTGAACAATTATTTTTTCTCCATTACTAATACCTCCTAAAATTCCACCTGAATGATTACTGGCAAATCCGTTTGGTAAAATTTCATCTCGATGAATATCACCTGTTTGCTCAACAACTTTGATGCCGTCTCCAATTTCAATAGATTTAGCTGCATTGATGCTCATAATCGCGTGCGCAATATCTGCGTTGAGCCTATCAAATACGGGTTCTCCTAATCCAATAGGAACATTTTTTGCAATGATAGTAATTTTAGCTCCAACAGAATTACCGGATTTTTTTAAGGTTTTCATATACTGACTTAATGGTTTGATTTTTTCGGAATTACTACAAAAAAATGGATTATTTTCTACTTCTTTCCATGATTTAAAAGGACATTTAATAGGTCCTAATTGTGATAAATATCCTCGAATAATAATATTAAATTTTATTTTTAAATACTGTTTTGCAATGGCTCCTGCTGCCACGCGTATAGCTGTTTCTCTAGCTGAAGCTCTGCCACCACCTCTATAATCTCGAATTCCATATTTTTTGTCGTATGTAAAATCAGCATGATTGGGGCGATATATATTTTTGATACTAGAATAGTCTTGTGAACGTGTATCTGTATTTTTGATGTTTATTCCTATACTAGTTCCTGTTGTCATTCCTTTAAATACACCAGAAAAAATTTCAATAACATCAGATTCTCTTCTAGGAGAGGTAAATGAAGAAAAACCCGGTCGTCTTCTATTTAATTCATACTGTATATCACTAGTTTTTAAAGGAAATCCAGGTGGTACTCCATCAATAATTCCAGCTAACATAGGTCCATGTGATTCCCCGCATGTTGTTACTTTAAATAACTTTCCTATAGTATTTCCAGACATTTTAACCTCAATTTTAAAATAATTAAATATACATTTAAATCTAAAACCATTTTATATTATTATAATGTTTTATTTATTTAAAATAAATATATTATTGACTATATTGGTCTATATATATAAGTATATATACTTATATTTTTTTGTGTAATTTGTTTTAACACTATAAAAAATAGTTAATATTCTTTTAAGTGTTATACATTTATAAAATTTTATTATGGCAATTAATTATTATGGAAAATTTATTTATGAAAAAAAATAATTCAATTAATTTAAATAAAAAAGAAACTTTTTTACATTATATGAAAGGAGTAAAACGAATTATACAAGATAAAATTTATCATCTAGATGTTAATAATAATAATCAACATACTGTACATAATAAAGATATTTATACACAAGAAGCGCATAGTTATTACTTTAAAAGTCTAACGAATGAACATAAATATTCTTTACATGATAATCCTATTTGTTTTGTTCGTAATTTGAATTATAATTTCAATCTGAAAAAATTAAAAAGAGGTGAATATATACCAGAAATTATTTTAGATTTACATGGAATGAATTTATATCAAGCACGAAAAGAGTTAGGAAAATTAATTACAATTTGTCATCAAGAAAAATTTTTTTGTGCTAGTATTTTACATGGACATGGCAAAAAAATATTAAAAAAATATATTCCGTTTTGGTTATCAAAACATCCTGATATATTAGCATTTCATCAGGCTCCGAAAATATTTGGATATGATGCAGCTATCTTAGTTGTTATAAAAAATGATGATTTGCAATAAATACCGTCTTTTTATGAGAGTAGTATGATTACTGTTATGTTTTAAGAAAATGAATTAATAATTTTTATTATTAAAATTTAATTATATTTTTATTATTAATTTTTTTTATTTAAAATATTTAAAAATATTTTTTTATTTTTTAGAATATATATTATTATATTAATAAATTTATTAGTTTAGTTATTAAAAAATAGATAATTATTTATTTTCATGATTATTAATGATATATTAATTATATTAATGATAAGTTATAAGGTTATAACTTAAACATAGAATGTTTAAGTTGTTTAAACTATATAATATAGTGTTTATATTACAGTGTTATGCTGGTATAATTAAAAATTAATTGTTTAAATAATTATATATATTAATCAAATATGATATATAATATGTCATTTATATGTTGCAAAGTTAAAGACATTGTTATCTTTAGGGATGTTTAAGAATACTGATAAATAGGACGATAAAATTGAATAAAAATCGTGTACGTTTAGCTATACAAAAATCAGGCCGGTTAAGTTATGATTCACAGAAGTTATTAAAAAGTTGTGGTATAAAAATTAATTTACAAACATCTAGTTTAATCGCATTTGCTGAGAATATGCCTATTGATGTTATGTTAGTAAGAGATGACGACATTCCTGGTTTAATTATGGATGGAGTAGTAGAATTAGGTATTATTGGTTCTAACGTTTTAGAAGAAAAATGTTTAACTCGATCGTTAGCTGAAGAATCTGTTTCATATACTATTTTACAAAATCTTGATTTTGGGATTTGTCGACTATCTTTATCGGTTCCTTTAGATATGCATTATTCAGGGATCTTATGTTTAAAAGATTCCCGTATTGCTACATCATATCCTAATTTATTGAAACGATATTTTGATAAAAAAAATATTTCTTTTAAACCGTTTGTTTTGAATGGTTCGGTGGAGGTTGCATATAGTTCGGGATTAGCGGATGCGATATGTGATTTAGTTTCTACAGGAGCTACTTTAAATGCTAATGGTTTAAGAGAAGTAAAAACTATTTATAATTCTTGCGCATGTTTGATTTCTCGTAAAATGAAACATTTGGTTCCAGAAAAAAGAATATTTATTAAAAAATTATTAAATCGTATTCAAGGTGTCATTAAAGCACGAGAATCTAAATATATTATGTTACATATTTCAAAAAATAAATTAAGTGCGGTCACTGATTTATTGCAAGTAGCAGAACAACCAACTATTTTAGAGTTATTTGGTAATAAAAATAAAGTTGTTCTTCATATGGTAAGTAGTGAAACTATTTTTTGGGAAACGATGGAGCAACTAAAATTATTAGGAGCAAGTTCTATCTTAGTATTACCTATAGAAAAAATGATGGAATAAAATAATTATGTTAGATGCAAATAAAAATATTATTTATTGGAATAATTTAACAACACAAGAACAAAGTAATATACTTTTAAGACCATCTTTGCATACTGATGATAAGATCAAATTATATGTTTCGAAAATTATTAATAGAATTCGAAAATACGGAGATACTGCTTTACATTCCTATAATTTAGAGTTTGATAAAATAAAAACAGATTGTTTTTATATAACTCAAGAAAAAATTGATTTTTCCTCTAATTTAGTGTCTACATCATTTAAGAGATCTATATTAATAGCAAAAAAAAATATTAGTACATTCCACGCTAAACAAATATTCTCTAATTTAGAAGTAGAAACATACCCAGGTATACACTGTCAACAAATTATTAGACCGATTAATTCAGTAGGATTATATATTCCAAAAGGGCAATATCCATTGGTTTCTACTGCTTTAATGTTATCAATTCCTGCGCAATTAGCTGGATGTCCAAATATTATATTATGTTCTCCGCCGCCTGTTAGTAATGAAATATTATATATTGCTAAAGTGTCTGGTATTAAAAAAGTTATTCAATTAGGAGGCGCTCATGCTATTGCTGCTCTTGCGTTAGGTACTGAGAGTATAGGGCATGTAGATAAAATTTTCGGACCCGGTAACATGTTTGTTACAGAAGCTAAACTACAGATTAGTCGTTCAGTTCCTGGAGTATCTATTGATATGCCCGCTGGTCCTTCAGAAATGTTAATTATTGCTGATAACAGTTCTCGTCCTGATTTTATTGCTGCTGATTTTTTAGCTCAATTAGAACATGATAGTAATTCACAAGTAATATTATTAAGTACGAACATAGAGTTATTAAAAAATGTAGTATTTATTATTAATAAACAAATATTAGGCTTAAAAAAACAAGATATTATCTTACATGCATTAAAAAATAGCAGAATTATTGTTGCTCAATCGTTAATTGATTGTTTTAATATTTCTAATTTATATTCTCCCGAACATCTGACTTTACACATAAAAGATTCAGAAAATTTTTTATCGTATATAAAAAATGCTGGATCAATTTTTTTAGGAAAATGGACACCTGGATCTGCAGGTGATTATATTACAGGAGCAAATCATGTTTTACCCACATATGGATACTCTAATGCTTATTCTTCTTTACAAATTTCCGATTTTCAGAAAATAATTACAGTTCAAAAAATGACAAAACAGTCTCTAATGAATTTATCACATCATATTAAAGTATTATCTAAAATAGAAGGCATGGATGCTCATAGTAAATCGATAACAATCAGAACAAATTTTTTAAAAAATATTTCTACTATATAGTGAGTGGATATCATATGAAACATTTAGTTCCTCGACATATAGATGCGTTAAAACCGTACCAGTCAGCACGTCGTATTGGTTTAACTGGTCGTATTTATTTAAATGCTAATGAATCTCCTTGGACGAATACGATTGAATGTAAACATAATAATTTAAATCGATATCCTGATTTTCAACCATATGAATTATTAAACAAGTATTCTCAATATGCCGGTATTTCAAAAAAAAATATTTTAATTACACGAGGTGCAGATGAAGGCATAGAATTATTGATGCGTTCTTTCTGTATCTCGGGTAACGATAAAATTATGTTTTTTCCTCCTACATATGATATGTATGCTATAAATGCTGATATTTTTAATATAAGAAAAATAATAATTCCACTTTTATCAAATTTTCAGTTAGATTTAATTAGCATTAAAAAAAATATTAATAATGTTAAATTAATTTATGTATGTAATCCTAATAATCCAACTGGAAATATGTTTTTACGAAAAAATATTATTAGTATTCTTAAATTTATTCCGAAAACAACTTTATTAATAATCGATGAAGCTTACATAGATTATGCTATAGAAAATAGTTTTATCGATATATTAAATCAATACACTAATTTAGTTATATTGCGTACTTTATCAAAAGCTTTTGGTCTGTCGTCTTTAAGATGCGGATTTGTATTATCAAATACATATGTAATTAATATTCTAAAAAAAGTGTTAACCCCTTACCCGATTGCTACGCCGATATCTGATATCGCCGTACAATCATTGAAAGCAGGTAATATTAAATACGTACAAAAAAACATATTGAAAATTTTGTATAATAAAGAATTTTTAGTTAGAAAATTAAAAATTTTTTCATGTATACAAAACATTTTTTTAAGTCAAACTAATTTTATTCTTATTAAATTTTTTTATTCTGAAATTATTTTTCAATATCTCACATCAAATGGAATCATTATACGCGATCAATCTCATAAACTCGGTTTAAAGGATTGTTTAAGAATATCAGTAGGTACTATGAATGAATGTCAAGATTTAATTTCTGTATTATCTAGGTTTGAGACAAAAAAATTGTAATATGAAAGAAAAATTTTTATTTATTGATCGTGACGGTACGCTAATTCGCGAACCTAAAAAAACATTTCAAATTGATAGTTATAGTAAATTTTTTTTAGAAAAAAATGTCATTGTTTCTTTGTTACAATTAATTAAACTGGGATATCAGTTAGTTATCATAACTAATCAAGATGGTTTAGGGAGTAAATCTTTCCCTATTCAGAAGTTTAGCAAAATACATAATTTAATGTTGGATATTTTTTGTTCACAAAAAATATTTTTTAAAAGTATTTTAATTTGTCCGCATTTTATTCATGAACAATGTGATTGTCGAAAACCAAATACTTCATTAGTAAAATATTGGATTAATAATAAATTAGATAAAAAAAATAGTTACGTAATAGGAGATAGAGATACAGATATTAAATTAGCTGATAATATGGGCATTAAAAGTTTTTTATATCATCCTGAATTTTGTTCATGGGAACATATAGTAACACAATTAACATATCCTAATAGGTTTTCAGAAATTTCTAGAAATACTTTAGAAACAAAAATATTTATTAGAATTAGTTTAGATATTCCTATTGTTTGTTACATTAATACAGGTATTAATTTTTTAAATCATATGTTAGATCAAATCAGAATACATGGAGGTATTTTTATGTATATTGATGTCATTGGTGATTTATCTATTGATGATCATCATACTGTAGAAGATATTGGAATAACATTTGGAACTGCATTAAAAAATGCACTAAAGAATAAAATAGGAATATCAAGATATGGTTTTACGTTGCCTATGGATGAGAGTATTTGTTCATGTATTATCGACATATCTGGTCGTTCTTTTTTATCGTTTTATGCAAATTTTACAAATAAATATGTCGGTGATTTAAGCACATGCATGATAGAACATTTTTTTTATTCATTAAGTCAGTCTATGAACCTTACGATTCATTTACATGCTCGAGGTAATAATGATCATCATTGCGCCGAGAGTTTGTTCAAAGCATTTGGTCGTACGTTAAAACAAGCTATTTATATACAAGGAAATGATTTACCTACATCAAAAGGTTTTTTACAATGACAATTGTGATTATTAATACGGGTTGTTCTAATTTGAATTCTATCAAATATTCTATACAGCGGGTAGGATATCAGGCTAGTATTACTGATTCAATTCACGATATTAAAATAGCTCATAAGATATTTCTACCTGGTGTAGGTACTGCTGCTGCCGTAATAAATATTTTAAAAAATAAAAATTTATTATCATTTATAAAAAATACAACACAACCAATTTTAGGTATTTGTTTAGGTATGCAGTTATTAGGAACATACAGTGATGAAGGAAAAAAATGTATTTTATTAAATAAAATACCTTATTCGATAAAAAAATTACCTAATAATAACTGTTATATTCCACATATTGGTTGGAATATTGTAAATATTACTAAAAATAATTTTTTATTTAACAATATTGATGATAATACTCGATTTTATTTTTTACATAGTTATTATATGAAGCAGAATGAATATACGATTGCTATTTCTAAACATGGTATTTCTTTTTGTTCTGCAGTAGCGGTGGAAAATTTTTTTGGTGTACAGTTTCATCCGGAAAAATCAGGTTATTCCGGCGAACAATTAATTAAAAATTTTTTAGAGATATAAAAATATGATTATTCCATCATTAGATTTTATTCAAGGTAAAACGGTACGATTATATCAAGGTAATTATAATTGTAAAACACGATATAATATTAATATTTTTGAACAAATTGACGAATACATATGTCACGGAGCTACTCATATACATTTAGTAGATTTAGATGGATGTAGCAATCCTTTAGATCGTCAAAAAAATATTTTAAAAATTGTTTCTAATTATAAGAATATTACGTTTCAAGTAGGTGGTGGTATACGTACACATGATGATATAAAATCTTTATTAGATGTTGGTGTTAATAAGATTGTAATAGGTACGGTAGCTATTTTATATCCTAATAAATTTAAACGATGGTTATCTAAATATGGAGGTGACAAGTTAATATTAGCGGTCGATATAAAGGTTAATAATAAAAATGAAAATAAAATTGCTATTAACGGCTGGAAGGTTATAACACAGTCTAATATAGAGGATATTGTTAGTATGTTTGTTCCATATGGATTAAAAAATATTTTATGTACTGATATCTTAAGAGACGGAACATTTTTAGGTCCTAATGTCGAATTATATAAACATTTAAAAAAACAATTTCCGAATATTATATTACAATCTTCCGGAGGTGTTTGTTCTATTGCGGACATATGTTCATTACAAGAACATAATGTAGAACACGTTATTATTGGGCGTGCTTTATTAGAAAAAAAATTTACTTTTTTGGAGGCTCGTCAATGTTGGCAAAAAGAATTATCGCTTGTTTAGATGTTAAAGATGGTATGGTTGTCAAAGGTATTCAGTTTAATAATCATATCGTTATTGGAAAAATAATTGAATTAGCGAAGTATTATTCTCAAAATGGAATTGATGAATTAGTTTTTTATGATATTTCAGCATCACCTCAAAAAAAATTATTAGATATACAATGGATTACTGGTATTGCTGAAATTATTAATATTCCTTTTTCAGTAGCAGGAGGTATTTCTTCTATTCACGATGCACAACAGATTTTATCAGCAGGAGCTGATAAAATTTCTATTAATTCATCTGCGTTAAATAATCCATATTTAATTAGTAAATTAGCAGATCGTTTTGGAGTTCAATGTGTTGTAGTAGGAATAGATTCATGGTACGATAAAGTAAACAAAAATTATCAAATATTTCAATATACTGGTGATAAATATAAATCACGTGTAACTCATTGGAAAACTGTTGAATGGATTAAAAAAGTTCAAAAATTAGGTGCGGGTGAAATTGTATTAAATACAATGAATACTGACGGCACTAAGAAAGGATATGATGTTGAACAGTTAAAAAAAATACGCGACATTTGTTTGATTCCTTTAATTGCATCTGGAGGAGCTGGAAACATGTATGATTTTTTAGATGTATTTAATATTTCTCAAGTTGATGGTGCGTTAGCAGCGTCGATCTTTCACGATAAAAGTATTTCTATTGTAGATTTAAAGAATTTTTTATTTAATCACGGAGTTACAATTAGACAATGTTAAATTATAATAATATTGCCAATTTAAATTGGGATAAATTAAAAAATATGATTCCGGCTATCGCACAACATTATGTTTCAGGCGAAATATTAATGTGCGGATATATGAACCAAGAAGCATATCATCACACTCTTGAAAAGAAATTATTTACTTTATATTCTCGGCAAAAAAAAAGATTATGGATTAAAGGAGAAACTTCAAAGAATTTTTTATATGTTAAAAACATCACTACAGATTGTGATGGTGATGTTATTTTAGTTCAAGTACAGCCTGCCGGAAATACTTGTCATCTTAATAGATTTAGTTGTTTTGAACATTCTCAACCAATTTATTCTTTTTTATTGCAGTTAGAAAATATAATTAAATTACGAAAAAAAAAAAAGTTAGAAAAATCATATATTAGTAATTTATTTACTCAAAATAGACACCGAATTGCTCAAAAAGTTGGAGAAGAATCAGTAGAAGTAATTATAGCTTTTTTAGAAAAAAATTCTGTTAATTTAATTAATGAATCATCTGATTTATTATTTCATTTATTAATTTTATTACAATCTATGAGTATAGATTTAGAATTAATTATTAATAATTTAAAAGATCGTATGCATAAATAAAAATATTTTATGATTAATTTTTTATTAATTATTTATTTTTTATATTTTATTTAATATTTTAAAAACATTTACTTTTGTGAAGGATATATATGTCAAACCATGATATTGGTGTTATTGGTATGGGAGTTATGGGAAAGAATTTAGCGTGTAATATTGTTAATCACGGATATACGGTATCGGTTTTTAATCGATCATTTAATAAAACAATGAAAATATTGTTTAACGAACCGATTGAACGATTACATCCATATCTTATTTTGAAAGAATTTATTCATTCATTACGCAAACCACGTTGCATTGTTATGATGATACAATCAGGTGCTCCGGTGGATGAATTAATACATAATTTATTGTCTCATGTGTGTGTTGATGATTTAATAATAGACGGAGGTAATTCATTTTATATAGATACAATTAAACGATTTAATTTTTTGCAAAAAAAATCTATTCATTTTCTTGGAGTAGGGATATCAGGCGGAGCAGAAGGTGCTTTAAACGGACCTTCTATTATGCCCGGCGGAACTATTGCAGCATATAAATTAGTAGCTCCTATTTTTAAAAATATTTCAGCTAAATATAATCAAGAAGAGTGTGTAGAACATTTAGGTCCTGACGGATCCGGACATTATGTAAAAATGGTACATAATGGTATTGAATACAGTGATATGCAGTTAATTTCAGAAACATATTCGTTATTAAAAAATTTAATTGGTATGAATAATATAGATGCATCAAATATTTTTAAACATTGGAATCAAGGAGAATTATGTAGTTATTTAATAGAAATAACCGGAAATATTTTATGTAAAAAAGATATAGACGGTAATTTTATTATAGATGTTATTTTAGATTCTGCATCTAATAAAGGTACTGGGACGTGGACATCAAAAAGTGGATTAGATTTACATGTACCATGCTCTGTTATTACAGAATCTGTTTTTGCAAGATATTTATCATCTTTTAAAGCTAACAGAATGATTGCGTCAACCATATTATCCGGTCCCAAAATATCTATAAATAATAATTTTAATCGAGAAAAATTTGTTGAAGATATTCGACAAGCTTTATATTTAGGAAAAATTATTTCATATGCACAAGGTTTTTACTTAATGAAAAGAGCATCAGAATATTATTCTTGGAATTTATCTTTTTCTATAATTGCTAAAATTTTTCGAGCTGGCTGTATTATTAGAGCAAATCTTTTAAATGATATTGCTATAGCTTATTCTGAAAATAAAAATTTAATTGATTTATTATTTGCTCCAATATTTCGAGATATTATTAATAAATATCACCAGTCCTTACGTAATGTTGTTAGTACAGCTGTGTCTAACGGAATTTCTGTTCCTGTTTTTTCTGCTGCATTATCTTATTACGACGGATATCGTACTGTAAATTCTTCTGCAAATTTAATACAAGCACAAAGAGATTATTTTGGATCTCATACATATCATAGAGTTGATAAATCAGGTATTTTTCATACTGATTGGTTAGATAAATAACAAATTTATCAAAATTATATAGATATAAAAATTAAACGTTTCATATATTGTAATATTTTAATGTAACAATTATTTATAAATAATATTTATTAGATTTTATCTGTATAAAATTTTATTTGTAATATTTATTTTCTATAATTATGGTTTTTTATGAAAAATTCTATGTATAAGAGTTTAGTAACATGCGCGTTTCCATATGCTAATGGAGAAATACATTTAGGTCATTTATTAGAACAGATACAAGCAGATATTTGGGTACGATATTTTCGTTTAAAAAATCGTTCAGTATTTTTTATTTGCGCTGATGATGCACATGGAACAGCAATAATGCTGAAAGCTAAGCAAATGAAGATTAGTCCTGATCAATTAATTAATAGTATGCATAAGCAACATAAAAATATTTTTCTGAAGTTTTCTGTTATTCATGATCATTATTCGTCTACTCATAGTCCAGTTAATAAAAAATTATGTAATAAAATATTTAATATTATTTTAAAAAAAAAATTTTTAAAAGAAAAAAAAATTGCTCAATTATATGATATTAAATTAAATATGTTTTTATCAGATCGTTTGGTTAAAGGGGTATGTCCACAATGTAATTCAGATGATCAATATGGTGACAATTGTGATGTTTGTGGCGCTATTTATGATGCAACAGAATTATTACAAGTTACTTCTGAGTTATCTAATTCATCACCTCAGATAAAATTTTCTAATCATTTATTTTTTAAATTATCTTTTTTTTTAAATTTTTTAAAAAAATGGGTTAATTCCGGTGTGTTACAAACATCAGTATTCAATAAAATTAATGAGTGGTTAACTAGTAATTTACGTTCTTGGAATATTTCTAGAGATCAACCATATTTTGGCTTTAAAATTCCCGGTTATTCTAGTAAATTTTTTTATGTATGGTTCGATGCTCCTATTGGATATCTTAGTTGTTTTAAAGAATTATGCGATATTAAAAAAGATATTAATTTTGATGAATTTTGGTCAATAAATTCTAAAAATAGATTATACCAGTTTATTGGTAAAGATATTATTTATTTTCATGCTTTATTTTGGCCGGCCATCCTTGAAGGATGTGGGTATAGAAAACCTACAAAAATATTTACTCATGGTTATTTAACTTGTAACGGATTAAAATTATCTAAATCTAAGGGAGCTATAATATTAGCTCGTCAATGGTTATCATGTTTTGATTCTGATTCTTTACGGTATTATTTTGCTTCAAAATTATCTAATACAATTGAAGATATAGATATAAATTTGTATGATTATGCATATAAAATTAATGCAGATATTGTTAATAACATAATAAATTTAGCATCACGTAATGCTTCTTTTCTAGAAAAATATTTTAATAACATATTATCTAATCAACTAATAAAATCAGGTATATATAAAAAATTTATTAGTACTGCTGTAGAAATTGAAAGTTTTTTTGAGGATAGAAAATTTTCTTTAGTAATTCAAAAAATTAGATATTTATCAGATCTTGCAAATAAATATATTAGTAAACGTAAACCGTGGATATTAATTAAAAATGCATCTAATAAAAATCAAGTACATAATATTTGCTCATTAGGGATTAATTTATTTAAGATTTTAATTATTTTCTTAAAACCGATTATGCCTGAATTAGTTACCAACATAGAGTTATTTTTAAATACATCATTAATGTGGAAACATATTTCTACGCCTCTTTTAAATCATAAAATTAATCGGTTTTCTTATTTATATAAACGTATTGATATTAAAGATATTGATTTTTTTTTAAAAAAAATTTAATTTTTTTAAATTTTATTAATCCATTTGACAGTTAAATATTTCCTATTTTTTATAGGATGATTGTTTGTAACAAATACACCGATACCAGATACTAGTTTATTATCATAATATAACAAAGGAATTATAGTTCTTAACCAGGGTGGTATATTGTATTTTTGCCATATTTTTTTTATTTTTGTATTATTTTTAGTATTGGTATAATTTTTTTTAATATAAAAACAAACGTTGATTAATGTATTTTTTAGTGGATATGGTATACGATGAATTGAAGTAATTTTTTCAGTTTTTAAATATTTTTTAGTAGGGATTAATATTCCTAATTTATTTGGTAGTCGTAAAGGTATTTTAATATCTTTCCAGATTACCATGGTATTTCTAATATTAGAATAAGGAATTATACAATATATTTTTTCCGTGAATCGTCTAATTTCGCGTTTATTAAAAATGATTTTTTTATTATGATAATTTTTATTGATAATAATTTCTGTATATATTCTTTTTAATATATTATGAGTGGGAATCTTATAGGTTTTTGTTAACCATGTTTTTAGAATAGAGAATTGGACTTCTTTTATTAATTTATTAAATCTTAGTAAAGATAATGATCCGTCTAAACATGTATTTTTTTTTAAAAAATGTAGGATAAAAAAATCTAATGATATTTGATGCTTTTTAAGCATCTGCATGCTTTGTGTACAATTTTTTAAAAAATGAGGCCAGCGTGTATATATTTTAGGTAGAATAATATTTCTTAAAAAATTTCTATCATATTTAATATTTTTATTTGATTCGTCATCTATCCAGATTAGTTGTTGGGATCGTGCCCAAGATATAATTTTTTTCTTTTGTACATTTATTAATGGTCGCACTATTGTAATTTTATTATATACAGAACTGTACGACATACCGGATAAACCGCGTATACCACTTTTTCTTTGTAGGGATAAAAAAATATTTTCACATTGATCATTGAGATTATGAGCTAGTAATAGTATTTCAGTTGGTAACAAGTAATTTTTAAAAATTTTTAATCTTGCAATTCTAGCATAACCTTCTATACCGTATTTATTTTTTTTAGGTATGTTTAGAGTATCAATAATGATGTCAATGTTATTTTGGTTACATATTTTTTTACAGTGATTTTGTGATCGTATAGAATCTATATTTAAATTATGATTAATATGTATAGCTCTAATTTTAATATTTGAAAATATTTTTTTATATAATATTAATTGATAAAATAATACAACAGAATCTACACCGCCGCTTAGAGCTAGTAAAAAATATTTTTGATGTGGATATTTTAAGAATAATTTTTTTATTAACATAATAATTTTTATTTTAATTTTATACGTTCGAGTGGATTTGAACCACTAACTTCTACTATGTCATAGTAGCACTCTAACCATTGAGTTACGAACGTGTATAATATATAATATAATATATGATATAATTTATCAATAAAAAATTATTATATTTTTACTAATGCTATTATTAGTTTAATTAAATTTAATAATATGATTTTTTAAGATTGTATAAGATAAAAATTAGTATATTTTTATGTTACTTTAGAATTAAAAATGAATAAAAATACACGTGTGTTAATTTTAAGAAATTTTAAAAGATATTTTTCAAATTCAAAAATTGAATTAAATTATTGTTCATTATTTGAATTACTTATTTTTATTATGTTATCTGCAAAATCATCTGATATTCAAGTTATTAACGTAACTAAAAAATTATTTTTATATATATCTAAGCCATCGGACGTAATACAATTAGGTTTTAAAAAATTGAAGGATATTATTCGTTCAGTTGGATTATTTAATAAAAAAGCTATATTTATTTTTAAAACTTGTCGATATCTAATAGATATATATGACGAAAAAATACCAATGGATATAGATCAATTATTACAGTTACCGGGTGTTGGTAGAAAAACTGCTAATTTATTTTTAAATATTGTATTAAAAAAAAATTTTATTGCAGTTGATACGCATGTATTTAGAGTAGCTAACCGTACTGGTTTTGCAGTTGGTACCTCTGTAAATATAGTAGAAAAAAAATTATTTCGTGTTGTTCCTGCTAAATTTCAATCTCGTATTCATACTTGGTTTGGATTACACGGGCGTTCTTTTTGTAAATCTATTTCTCCAAAATGTTCAAGTTGTATTATAAATACATGGTGTGAATATTTTAATAAAATTAAAAAATAAATTAAATAAATATAAAAATACATATTTTATAGATATTTATATTTAATACAATATATTATATATTATTATATATACGTTATATAAAATATTTTTTAAATTAAAATAAAACTATATTGTTTAATAAATTAAATATAATTATTTATTTTTATGAAGTTATAATTTTCATGGATCATTAAAATGATTACAGACATTAATATTTTAGATTTTTTAAAAAAAAAAGGTTTTTTTTATAAAATATTTAATAAATTAAATTTATATAAACATATAAAAAATAAAAATATTTTTTTATATTGTGGTTTTGATCCAACAGAAAGTAGTTTACATGTAGGTCATTTATTACCAATTTTATGTTTAAAATATTTTCAAAAATTTGGTCATACTCCCGTTATTTTAATCGGAGGAGCCACTAGCTTAGTAGGAGATCCGAGTTTTAGAATATCTGAGCGATCAAAAAATTCACCAGATATTTTACAATATAATCAAATTTGCTTAGAAAAACAGTTATCATATTTTTTTAAAGATAGTGATCATATTATAAATAAAGCAATTATATTAAATAATTATTCTTGGTTTAAAGACATATCGATATTATCGTTTTTAACGAAAATAGGTATACATTTTTCTGTAAATAATATGATTCATAAAGAATCTGTAAAAAAAAGATTAATAGAGCAAAAAACTGGAATTTCGTTTACAGAATTTTCTTATAGTTTATTGCAAGCTTATGATTTTTCAATTTTATACAAAAAATACGGCGTTACATTGCAGATAGGTGGTTCTGATCAAGGAGGTAATATTTTATCTGGAATTCGATTGATTAGAAAATTGTATCATAAAGAAGTATTTGGTATTACAAATCCACTGTTAACTACCACTAATGGAGAAAAATTTGGAAAAACTGGAAGCAATACAATATGGTTAGATGCTACAAGAACTAGTCCGTATAAATTTTATCAATTTTGGATTAATACTTTAGATAGTGATATAAATAACTTTATTCGGTTATTTACTTCAATGGATATAGAATTAGTGGATCTTAAATTTAATAGTGTTCATATAAAACAAAATTTGATAAATAAAAAAATTTTTTTAGCTGAGTATTTAACTAAATTTGTACACGGTAAAAAGGCTTTAAAATCTGTTAAACGTATTGTATATTTTTTATTTGGTCAAGGATCTATAAAAGAAATTAAAGAAGAAGATTTTGTACAATTAATACAAGATGGAATTCCATCTATCTTTTGTAACAATTTATTAGATTTACCGAATGCATTAGTAAAAACAAGTTTATCTTCTTCTTTAACGCAAGCTCGTAATATGATAAGTGCTCAGGCAATTCGTATTAACGGTCAAATACAAATTCAAAAAAATTATTCTTTTAATAAATCAGATTTATTATTTGGTAAATATACATTGTTATGTAGAGGTAGAAAACATTATGTATTGATTGTATGGAAAATATAATTTTTAAAAATATTTTTAACAATATTAAGTTTCAATATTTTCTATATTGAAACTTTCTCCGCAACCGCAAATAGAGGTGTGTTTAGTATTTGTAAATATAAAAGAATTATTTAATCCAGTTTGTATAAAATCTATTTTGGTTGTATATAATTGAGGTATTAGTTTTTTCGGAATAATAAATTTAATAGATTTTGTCATAAATATATAATCTGAATTTTTTATTTTTTTTTTTATTTTTAATACATATTTAAATCCAGCACATCCTGATTTTTTTAATTGTATTGTAACTCCTGAACTATCTTTATCTTTTTTTAATAAAAATAGTATTTGTTTTGCAGCTTTTTTAGTCACTTGAATTGGCAGAGATTTATTTATTTGATTTTTTAATATTATATTCATAATTATATTTTTATTAATTAATATGTTTTATATCATAAAAATGATAGTTTGAGTTTATAATTGTTATTTTTAATTATAGGATTTTTTTGTTAATATGTAAATATTAAACTTTATTGGATAGCATTTTAAATATAAATATGTAAGTTGTTTATGTATACGAATATTTAATACAATTAAAGTTAATATTTTTAATATTTAAAATAAACAGTTGAATTTTTATAAATAATTATTTTTTAAAAATGATATTAACTGTTAATATAGTTGTTATTATTGAGTATTTTAATAAAAAAAATCATTACTATAATAGTTTTTTTAAAAAGTAGTATTTATATTTTTAAATATCTTAAATCATTAAAGATGTTATTTAGTATGAATAATATTGTAATTAATAATATGTTGTTTTTCTTGAAAATTTTTAAAATATAATAAGTTTATATTTAATTTAATTAAATAATATTTATTAATTTTAAATTACATGATTTGAATATGGTATTATATATTAAATAATAAAAAATTGTGTTTTTTATTAATGATGATTTTTTTTAATAATATTTATTATTATATATTTGATAGAATTTAATTTATTTTATAAATAAAAAAAGTTATGTATATAAAATTTTTATTTTATAAAATAAATAATTAATTATCTTAAATGTGATTTTTTCAATTATGTAGAGAATGAAATGAAAAAAAATGATGAATTAGTTAGCATAAAATATGACGATGATTTATTAATAACTCCACGAGAATTATCGCGTCGTTATTCTATTACGTCTGACGTATATAATTTAATTAAAATAACGCGTAATAATATACAAAATATTTTATCAGGACGAGATAAAAGATTATTAGTTATTATTGGTCCGTGTTCTATTCATGATCCTATTGCTGCAATAGAATATGCTAAAAAAATACAGATATTACGTAATAAGTATTCTGATTATTTAGAAATTGTTATGAGAACATATTTCGAAAAACCTCGTACTGTATTAGGATGGACTGGATTAATTTCTGATCCTTTTTTAGATGGTAGTTTGAGTGTTAATCAAGGTTTGTCTATAGCAAGAAAATTATTATTAAAAATTAATAAATTAGGTGTTCCGACAGCAACCGAATTTTTAGATTCGATTGTAAGTCAATTTATTTTTGATTTAATTAGTTGGGGCGCTATTGGAGCTCGTACTACAGAAAGTCAAGTTCATAGAGAATTAGCTTCTTATTTGCCGTGTCCGGTGGGGTTTAAAAATGGAACAGATGGAAATATTTTGATTGCAATTGATGCTATTCGCGCTGCTAGAGCTAGTCATTTATTTTTAACACCTAATAATTCTGGCCAAATCGTTATTCATAATACTCTTGGAAATAATTGTGCCCATATGATTATGCGAGGAGGAAAATTACCAAATTACCATAAATCAGATATTGATCTTGCAGTTAAAAAATTGAAAATGTTTAATTTGCCAGAACATTTAATTGTTGATTTTAGTCATGCTAATTCTTTTAAAAACTACAAACGGCAACTAGAAGTTGCGTATTCTGTTTCTGATCAAATTTGTAGTGGATCCACTGCTATTTCCGGCGTTATGATTGAGAGTTTTTTAAAAGAAGGATCACAAAATGTAACTGATATTAAAGATTTAGTTTTTGGTCAATCTATTACAGATTCTTGTTTAGGATGGGAAGACAGTTTATCAATTATACAACAATTATCAAAAGTAGTTAAAATTAGATTTTAAATATTAAATATTTTATAGTTATATTTTTTAAATATATTCTTTAAGGATTAGATATGCCGATTATTACGTCGTGTAATGGAGTTAATAAATTTTATACTAGTGCGGTTACTTTAGAAGATATTTTTCGAGATATATTTCCTGATCACAAATCACGTTTTATAGCTGGACTAGTAAATAATCAGTTATTTGATTTAAATACATTAATACATCATGACGCGCATGTTGTGATGATTGATGAACATAATAGAAAATTTATACAACAAGTTAGACGTTCTTGTATGCAGTTATTAAATCGTGTATTAACAATTATCTGGCCAGAAGTGAAGATAGCTGGTGGAAGCATGACTGAATATGGATTCTATTGTGATTTTGATATGTCATATATGTTAACAAAAAACGATTTAAATAAAATTTCTAAAAAAATGATAAAACTAATTTTTAGTTCATATAAAATACATACTAAAAACATGATTACATCAGATTTTTTAAATATCTTAAATCAAAAAAATGAAATTTATCAAGTTAATATAATAAAAGCACAGTGTATTAACAAAAATATTATTAATGTTTGTTATCACGAAGATTATTGTGAATTTTCTAATCATTCTCAGGTTTCTAATATCAAATTTTGTCAATATTTTTCATTAAAAAATATATCAGGAGCATATTGGAAAAATAATAAAAATAATAGAATGTTACAACGAATTCATGTTATATCATGGATTTCAAAAAATCAGTTATCAGATTTTATTATTAGATCACAAGAACTAGAAAAACGGGATCATCGTAAAATTGCTAAATTATTAAATTTGTATCATATTCAAAAAGAATCACCTGGAATGGTATTTTGGCATCATCATGGGTATATTATTGTTAGAGAATTAAAAAAAATTATTCGTATTTATTTAATGAAAAATAATTATTTAGAAGTTAAGAGCCCAATCATTCTTGATAAATATTTATGGGAAAAAAGTGGTCACTGGAAATATTATCATACTTCTATTTTTATTACTAAATCAGAAAATAGAGAATATTGTATTAAGCCTATGAATTGTCCGGCACATGTTTTAATTTTTAAGAACGGTTTAAAATCTTATAAGGATTTACCGATACGCATTGCAGAATTTGGATGTTGCCATCGACAAGAATCATCAGGTTCACTACATGGATTAATGCGTGTACGAGGATTTATTCAGGATGATGCTCATATTTTTTGTACAAAAAAACAAATTAAGCTAGAATTAAATAATTGTATTAATTTATTACTTGATTTATATCAAACGTTTGGATTTAAAAAAATTACTATCAATATTTCTACTCGTCCAGAAAATAGAATTGGTGATGATCGTATATGGAATCAAGCTGAAAATGATTTAGAGTCTGTTTTAAATGAACATAGTATACCATTTCAGTATAAATTAGGTGAAGGAGCGTTTTATGGTCCTAAAATTGAAATTTCTTTAGAAGATAATTTACAACGAATATGGCAATGTGGCACTATTCAGTTAGATTTTTATTTAGCTAAGCAATTAAACGCGTCTTATATTAATAAACGAGGTATTAAAAAATATCCGGTTATTATTCACAGAGCATTATTAGGTTCAATTGAAAGATTTATCGGTATTCTTCTTGAAGAATATAACGGCAATTTACCGGTATGGTTGTGTCCTATACAGGTAGTAGTTTTAAGTATCGCAGATTCGCATATATTATATGTACAACAGATCATGCAAAAATTATTAATGAATAATATTCGAGCAGTTTCTAATATTACTCGTGCTAGTATAAGTTTTAAAATTCATTCTTATATTAAGCAAAAAATTCCATATATTTTAGTATGCGGTGATCAAGAAATCAAATCTAATTCTGTTACGGTAAGAAACCGATTTTCTTGTAAACAGTATCAACAAAATATAGATTATTTTATTGAGAATATCTTAAATAATATTAAAAATAATAATATAAAAGATTTTAATGTGGAGGATTAGAGTATTAAAGCCGGAAAAAAAAGTCAATTATCTCGCTCTTATTGCATTAATCATGAGATTCGTTCTTCTGAAGTTCGATTAATGGGTTTAAAAGGTGAGCAACTAGGTATCGTTAATATAAATCAAGCATTAGAGAAAGCAAAAATATATGGTTTTGATTTAGTAGAAGTTAGTCCTAATTCTCAACCTCCAGTATGTCGTATTATGAATTATGGTAAATTTTTGTACGAAAAAAGTAAAGCTCTTAAAAAACAGAAAAAAAAACAAAAAGTTGTACAAATTAAAGAAATAAAATTTCGACCGAATACAGGTGAAGGAGATTATCAAGTTAAATTAAGAAATTTAATAAGATTTTTGAAAGATGGTAATAAAATAAAAATTACTTTACGATTTAAGGGTCGAGAAATGGCACACCAAAATATCGGAATTAATATGTTAAATCGATTAAAAAATGATTTATCATCTTTAACTTGTGTCGAATATTTTCCCCAACGAATTGAAGGTCGGCAAATGATAATGATTTTGTCTCCAAAAAGATAAAATTTATTTATAATAATAAAATATAAATTTTTATTTAAATATATATATATATCTATTCTGGAATATTTATGCCAAAAATTAAAACTTTACGTAGTGCAGCGAAGAGATTTAAAAAAACTGCTTCTGGTCATTTTAAGCGTAAAAAAGCTAATTTACGCCATATTTTAACTAAAAAAGATACAAACTATAAACGTCATCTTCGTAAAAAAATTATTATTTCTGCATCGGATCATCACAGAGTATCTATTTTTCTTCCTTATTGTTGATTTTATCAAAGAATTTATATATTGAAATAATTTATAGGAGACTTTTAATGGCGCGTGTTAAAAGAGGTGTTACAGCACATGCTCGTCATAAAAAAATAATTAAGTTAGCGAAAGGATATTATGGAGCACGGTCCAGGGTATATCGTGTTGCCAATCAAGCTGTTATCAAAGCTGGTCAATACGCTTATAGAGATAGACGTATTAAAAAAAGAAATTTTCGAAAATTATGGATTATTAGAATTAATGCTGCAGTTCAGAATCATAACGTGTCATATAGTCAATTTGTTTATGGTTTAAAGATTTTAGCAATTAATATTAATCGAAAAATGTTAGCAGAAATCGCAATACATGATAAGGATATGTTTAATACGTTAGTAGAAAAATCTAAAATTGCTTTAATTAGTTAATAATTTTAAAAAATTTATAAATTGGATCAAAGGGAGAGTTTGTAATCTCCCTATGTATATTAAAAATTTTATAATATGTTTAATTGATAAACGGATATATTGGTGTACATGTGAAATTAAGAAAAGAAATATATAAGTCTATAAAAATAAATTTTATAGCTGCTATGCAAGAAATTAAAAAAATAAATGATAGTGTATCACTGAATAATTTTCAATCAAAGTATTTAGGTAAAAATAGTATTTTATGCTACTATTTTAGTAAATTAGTTACATTAAATATCTCTGAGCGTATAAAATGCAGTACTATTTTAAATAGTTTTAAACAAAAGATTAAAAATAAAATTTATAAAAAAAAAATAAAATTAAAAAATAATAAATTAATTAATCAAAAAAATAAATATTTTATAGATTATACATTACCTGGTAGAAAAATGGAACGCGGTAGTTTGCATCCTATTACCATGATTATGGAAGAAATTATAGAAATTTTTAATTATTTAGGTTTTAATATTTATTATGGACCTGAAATAGAAAATAAATATTATAATTTTGATGCTTTAAATATACCTCATAATCATCCAGCAAGAAATATTAGTGATACTTTTTGGTTTAATTCAAATTATGTTTTACGTACTCAAACATCTAGTATGCAAATTAGAGTATTAGAAAAAAATCCTGGACCTATTAGAGCGATTATTCCGGGAAAGGTATACCGTAGAGATTATGATCATACGCATACTCCTATGTTTCATCAAATTGAAGGTTTAATAGTAGATGAATCAATTTCTTTTTCGAATTTAAAATGGATTTTAGAAAATTTTGTAATTCAGATTTTAAAAAAAAATATTAAAATACGTTTTCGTAGTTCTTATTTTCCTTTTACTTGCCCGTCTGCAGAGATGGATATTCAAGATAAGAACGGTAATTGGTTAGAAATATTAGGATGTGGAATGGTACATCCAAATGTTTTAAAGACTTGTAATATTGACGGTAATGTTTACTCTGCTTGTGCATTCGGTATTGGTATAGAAAGAATAGCTATGTTGAAATATTCAATATCTGATATTCGTTGTTTTTTTGAAAACGATATACGATTTTTAAAACAATTTGTTTAATAGTGAGAAATAGTAATGAAGTTCGGAGAAGAATGGTTACGTCAATGGGTTAATCCATCTATTTCAAGTAAACAACTGTGTGAACAATTAACGAGTTTTGGTTGTGAAGCAGAATGTATTAGAGAAAATAAAATTCAAGTACATGATGCGGTGATTGGTGAAATTTTTTCTAAAAAACCGTATGATGTTAGTAACAAATTAGTTATATACAAAGTTTGTATATTAAATAATCAAAAAATTTTTATTATATTCTCAGATAAAAAATATTTATTAATAGGTTCTAAAATACCAATTATTTTATCTAATAATGTTTTTAAAAAAAAAAATCATATACCAAAAATAAATTTATTTAAAAACAGTGTTAATAATATATTTGGTTCTTATCATCTATTAGGAATAGATAAAGGTAATCATGATATTATTATTCTTGAAAAGAATGCTGTAGTTGGATCGAATTTCTGTAATTACAGACGCATAAATCGATATATAATGAAATTTTTTGTTCCGTTTAATAGAACAGATTTACATTCTATTTGGGGTGTATCACGTGAAATTGCATTATTAAATAAATCACAATTACCTCAACTTAAATATCAAAATTCTTTAAATCACAATAATTTTATTAAAAATAATATAAACGTTAGCATTAATAATGATTTTATTCAATATATTTTTTGTGAAATTTATTCCTTAGATTTAAAATCTATTTTACCTTTTTATATGCAAGAAAGATTAATTCAATCTGATTTATTTACAGATAATATTATAAAAAATATTATTAATTATGTATTTATTGAAACTGGACATTGGTTTCATATACTTGATTTGGATAATTTATGTAAGCAATTGTATATTGATAGTTTAGAGGAAGAAAAATTCATCATAAATAAAGATAATAAAAAATTTTTTTTACCTAAAAGTACAATTATTTTACGTGATTTGGAAAAAATTTTATCTTTTGAAGATATGCAGTATTCTGAGTTTATTGAATTAAAGAATTCTACAAAAAATTTATTTTTAGGATCTATTTGTTTTGATCCTGCTTTTATACGGCGACGATCTTTAGTATTTCCAGTTATTAATAAAAATACAGATTTTACAAGATATAATATATATCCTAATGTACAAAAAAATATTTTTGAATATACGCGAACATTAATCAATACAATATGTAGTGGAAATTTTTCTATTTTAAAAATATATCAAATGAATATGAGTATATTTACTCCTATAATTTTGTTATTAACACTTGAAAAATTAAATAAAATTTCTGGTATTGTGTTTACCAAAAAGGATATAATCGCTATTTTAAATGATTGTTATTTTCTATATTCTGAAAATAATAATGTTTTTTATATTACACCGCCGTATTGGCGTACTGATATTATAATTATTGAAGATGTAATTAGTGAAATAATTCGAATGTACGGATATGAAAAAATTATATCAAAACCACCGAAAAAATGTATAAATAATTTTTTAAATAAAGAAAATCGAATATCATTATCACGAATTAAATTATTTCTTTCTGATCGCGGATATTTTGAAATTATTTCATATAGTTTTATAAACGCTACTTTACACAAATTTTTTCGGTTAAAAGATAAGATTTTAAAAATAAAAAATCCTATTTCAAATGAAATGTCTGAAATGAGATCATCATTATGGATTGGTTTATTGAATTGTGTTGCGTATAATCAAAAACGACAACAGGAATCTATTCGTGTTTTTGAAACTGGTTTATGTTTTGTTTCTCCTAAAGAAAGTTCTTCTTCAATTTTTCAAGATGAATATTTATCTGGTGCTATTAGCGGTTTTGTTGGACGTCGCGAATGGTATATAAAAAATAGAAAATTAGATTTTTATGATTTAAAAGGTGATATTGAATCTATTTTAAATATTTGTGGTAAACTTAATAATATAGAGTTTATTTCAGAAGAATTTATGGGGCTATGTTCCAAACACAGTGTAGGAATTTATTTATATAATCAATTAATTGGTCGAATGGGAGTATTAGATTCTTCTTTTTATGATAAATTTGATTTAAAAGATTCTGTGATATTATTTGAGATTATGTGGAAAAAAATTTGCGATCAATCTACTATTAATATTCAGAATATATCCTTATTACCAAATAGTACGAGAGATATTTCTATTATTATTTCAGATACTATTTTAAGTAAAGATATTGTAAATCTGTGTTTAGATAACATTAGTATACAAAATACTCATGTATATACATATGATGTATATACCGGACATAATATTCCGATTAAAAAAAAGAGTATCTCTGTATGTTTTACTTTTAATAGTATGAATATTACTTTGAAAGAATCTGATATTAATTTAAATATTTTAAAATGTATTAATGCGTTAAAATATAAATTTGGAGCAGTATTAAGAGATTAAATTATATGTCTTATAAAGAAGACATTTTAAATTATTTCTTTAAAAAAAATAAAATTAAGCCAATAAGATAGTCAGTAGATATTTTTTTGAAAAAACGCGTATTTCTTTAGAAACTGGAGAGGAAGTTAGATTCTATGGTTTTATAAATTTTTATTTAAAAGATAAAGAATAATGATCTGATAAAAATAAACACGCCGGAGAATATGTAAAAATTGTTGTATATAGAGTAGTAATATTTAAATCTATTCAAAAAATTAAGAAATCGCGTATTTTATTTAAAAAAAATTAATTATAATAAAAAAGTTATTATGTAATTCATATAATTTAATGTTATTAAAATATGTGTTAATAATATATTTATTTTTTATAAAATATGTAGATATTTTTGTTTAATAACAATTTAATTTTTTTAAAAAATATATTATTATTCAATATTTTATATATTTATTAAATATTAAATATAATTTTTATATTTAACTGTATCGAAGGTATTAAGTCATTCTATGAATATAGAATGATATTTAATTATTTTTACAAGAATTATTGTATAAATATAACAATACATAATATGTATGCATTTAATATATATATTTATTTATATATATTAAATACATGAAATATATTGTTGCATAATGTATTTATTTATATTTTTAAGAAATAAACATCCATCTTGCCTTTATAGATAGGAAAAATCAGTTATATAGAAAAATAATTTTTTTATTTGTTGTAGTATAAATATACGATATGAACGTATTTCTATTTTTGGATCATTTATTAAAGATTTTTTAAAAAATATATCTATTGGTTTGCACAGTTGATGTATTTGTTTTAATAAATATAAATAATTTATTTTTTTGGATTGATCTATTTTTATATACAGGACTTTAATTAGCTCAATTAATTGATTTTCGTGCAATAAAAAATTTTTTTTATAAGATAAATAATTTAAATTTATTTTTATTAATTTTGATTTTTTTATAGTCGTTGAGATAATATTATTAATTCGTTTATATATTAAAATGATATTATTTAATTTATATTTTTTTTTAAAATCTGTTAGTGCATTTATACGTTTGTTAATATCAAGAATATTAATTAATTGTAGAGATAAAACAGATTGTATAATTTTTATATCATAGTTTTTTGAATATAATGATAGATATTTTGAGAGTATAAAATTTAAGATTAATTGTATTAATTTTTTTTTTTTTTGTATGTTTTTATATAAATAAATTGATTTCTTGATTGTTTGATAAAGATCAATATTTATTTTTTTTTCAACAATAATACGAATAATTCCAATACTTGCACGACGTAAAGCAAATGGATCTTTGCGATTTTTTGGTTGTTTATTAATACTAAAAATTCCTACAATAGTATCTATTTTATCTGCAATACTCAATGCACATGATATTTTTTGTGTTGGTATATCTGATTGTGCAAAATTTGGTAAATAATGCTCTTTAATAGCTAAAGATACTTTTTTGTGTTCTTGATTTTTTAATGCGTAATGCATACCAACAACTCCTTGAAGAGCTGCGCATTCTGTTATAATATTAGTTGATAGATCACATTTTGATAAAATAGCTGATTTTTTAGTTAATTTTATATCGGTATTTATTTTATTAGCAATGTATTGACTTAATTTTTTTATTCTATATGTTTTATCATACATAGACCCAAGATTTTTTTGAAAAGATATATTTTTTAATAAAATTAATCTGTCAGTAAATTTTATTTCTTGATCTTTTTTAATAAAAAATATTATATTGCTTAGTTTTGAATGTAACACTTGTTCATTTTCTCGTATTATTTTTTTTTTATTTATAGTATCGATGTTACTAATAATTATAAAATAATTTGTTAGAGTATTTGTTTGATTATTGTATAATGGAAAATATTTTTGATTATTTTCTATAACATAAAGTAATATTTCAAGAGGTATTTTTAAATATTTTTTTTTAAATTGACCTAAATGTGCTATTGGCCATTCTACTGATGCTGTAGTTTCTTCTAATAGTTTTTTATTAATATTAATAGATTTATGAATTTTTTTTGATAGAAAATTGATTTGATTGAGTATATTTTTTTTTCTTTCATCATAATTAATTATGATATATTTTTTTTTAAATAATTCTTGGGTATATTGATCAGCATGTGTAAAAATTATTTTTTCAGGAGCCATTAAAAAATGTCCGTGAGAAATATTTTTATAGGTAATTCCAGGTATGTTTAAGGTAAGGATTTTATGATTTAATAATATCATTATATTCAGTATTGGTCTAGAAAATCGTATGGAGTTAGAATTCCAAAGCATAGATTTTTTAGATGGTATTTTTTTTATTATTTTTGATAAAATATGTATTAAAATTTTTTTTAACGGAGGTGTTTTTTGTTTATTGGTATAAGATAGATATTTTTTTTGATTTATCAGTATTGTATTTGTATTTTGAATAGATATATGATTTAACTTTAACCATGATTTAATTAATGGATCTATATCTTGACTATCATCAAAAGATTTTTGTATTAACGGACCTATTTTTCTAATATATTTATTTTTTTGAGTATATAATACAGAAGAAATTTTTAAAGCTATTCGTTTAGAAGTATAATACAGAACTATTGATTTATATTGGATATCATGGATATTTAGTTCTTTTTTAGTAGATGAATAAAAAAATTCTGCTATATTTTTAAGTTCTTTACTTGGCAAATCTTCAGTTTGTATTTCTATTAAAAATATTTTTTTTTTCATTTTTTTTTTTACTCTTTATTTTGATTAAAAATATATTTTTTGGCAATTTTTTTAATTTTTTTTCGTATATTTAAGATATGATCTGTTCGATCAGTAGTTGATAAAACTTTTTTACAATCTAGTAAATTAAAATAGTGAATAGCGTATAACATATGTTCATATGCTGGAATAAGGACCGGATTAACGTTTTTGATTAATCGATTTGCTTCTTGTATATGTAATTGAAATAATTGTAGTATGCATGAAGTATTTGATAATTCAAAGTTATAATGTGAATTTTCTTTTTCATGATCTAGAAATATATCAGCATATTTAATTATATTAGTAGTATGTACATCCCATAATATATCATAAATATTTTGTACATTTTGTATATGCATAGCAATTCTTTCTAATCCGTACGTTATTTCAACAGTAGGTTCATTACAATTAATTCCACCCATTTGTTGAAAATATGTAATTTGTGTTATTTCCATACCATTTAACCATATTTCCCATCCTAATCCAGACGCTCCTAAAGTTGGGTTTTCCCAATTGTCTTCTATAAATCTAATGTCATTATTTTTTATGTCAATACCAATGTTTTGTAAAGAAGATAAATATATTTTTTGAATATTATTAGGTGTAGGTTTAATAATGACTTGAAATTGATAATAATGCTGTAGTCGATTAGGATGATTTGTATAACGTCCATCTGAAGGTCGTCTAGACGGTTGTAAATAAGCAATAGAAGAAGATTTTTTTTTTAAAATATTAAAAAAAGTATGATGATGGAAGGTTCCTGCTCCTACAGAAATATCTAATGGTTCTAAAATTACGCATTTTTTTTGATGCCAAAAATTTTTTAATAGTTTTATGATTTCATAGAATGTATGAATATGTGTTGACATAATTTTTTTTATTTTATTTATAATGTTTTTAAAATTATTCAATATATCATTGAAGTTAGAAGTAAGTATATTGTTTTTGATGTATTTTTTTAATAAATTTTTTTTATATTAATAATATTTTTTTATTATAAAAATAATTTTTTTAATTATATTAATTATTATAATCAATCTAGTATATCTATACTAGATTTATTTTTTTTTATTATAAAATATTAATATTAACAAGAATAGGAATAATATATTTTAATGACATATATAGGCGCGCATGTTAGTTCCCAAGGGGGAGTAGAAAAATCTATATTACGAGCGCATCAATTAGGTGCAACAGCTTTTTCATTATTTTTAAATAATCCATTGCGTTGGAATCATTCTTCTTTGACAAATAAAATAGTGAATAATTTTCATAAAAATTGTAAGATATATGGTTACTCTTCTTTACAAATTTTACCACATAGTAGTTTTTTGATAAATTTAGGTCATCCAGATAAAAATATGAATAAAAAATCGTGTTATGCTTTTATTCATGAAATCAATTGCTGTTATCAATTAGGATTGATAATGATTAATATTCATCCGGGTAGTTATTTATATCAAATTACAGAACAAAAATGTTTAGAAATTATTTCTGATTCTATTAATTTTGTGTTAAATCAAACGCGTAAAGTAGTAATTGTTTTAGAAAATACGGCGGGTCAGGGAAGTAATGTAGGTTATTGTTTTGAACATTTAGCTTTTATTATTAATAAAATTGAAGATAAATCTAGAATAGGTGTGTGTTTAGATATTTGTCATTTATTTGCTGCAGGATATCAATTAAATGATACAGATATTTTTTTAGATACATTTAAAAAATTTAATACTTTAATAGGATTAAAATATTTGTATGGTATTCATATGAATGATTCTAAAGGTAAATGTAACAGTCGTTTAGATCGTCATCATAACTTGGGTTATGGAAAAATAGAAAAACATGTTTTTTCTAAGATTGTTCAAATAACTGAATTTCAAAATATACCTATAATTCTGGAAACTAAAAACATAACTATGTGGAAAAATGAAATACTTTGGTTACAACAACAATCTTTGTTATGTCAAAAAAGTATTTTAAAAAAATAAAATAGTATTTGTACTATATATACGATATCATATAAATGATAAATTTTTTTTTAAAATGAAAGTATTGATATAATTTAGTGTATTAAAAAATTGAAAATTAATTGTATTAATAAGGTTATATATGATAACATTAAATGCTGTTCACCGTTATGGAAAAGGTACACATAATAGTCGTTACATGCGTAAAGTACATTGTAAGATTCCAGGAATAATATATGGTAAAGAATTTTTAGAGAAAGAATTATTAATTTTATTAGAACATGATATCGTGTTTAATTTACAAAAAAATAGCAATTTTTTTTCTCAAAAATTATTAATTAATCTAGATAAAAAAAAATTTTGTGTTATTGTTAAAGATATTCAATATCATGCGTTTAAATCTATTTTATTACATATAGATTTCTTATATGTTAATGAAAATATATAATAAATAATTTTATAATTAAACATTTATCGGTACGTATTTAAAAAATATTAAATTATAAAAATTATTATTTTAAATACGCGCCGGTTATTTTAAATATCTTGGATATGATGAATATCATCTATTTTGAATGTATCTTTAGATATATTATTATCATGAATATAGATATAATTATTTATAAAATCTATAAAATCTTTAGTTAAATACATATTTAATATATTTTTATATATAAAATATAAAATATTGATTTTTAATATCACCATTAATAATAATCGCAAACATAGTTTAGTATCTTAATTTAAGTATATTAAAGGTATATTTTTTCAAGTAATGAATTTTATTATAGTTATTGACATAATAATTATGTCTATATGATATACATTTCATAATTTTATTAAATATATATCAATAGTTTTATTATGTAAATATAGTTTAATATTTATAAGGTATATTAATGAATAGGTTTACATATGAACGACACATTCCTGTTAAACGATTTGGACAAAATTTTTTAAAAAATAAAACTATTATTAATACAATAATACAAAAGATGCATTTAAAAACTATTGATTCAGTCATTGAAATTGGACCTGGCTTAGGTGCATTAACATTTCCAATTTGTAATATCGTAGAAAAAATTACAGTTTTAGAAATAGATGAAAATATCATATTTTTATTATTAAAAAGTAAGTATTATAAACATGTTAAAATGATTTTAACTGATGTTATAAAATTTGATTTTCATTACTTTTTTTCTTTAAATACAAGTATTTTATATCGCTTGATAGGTAATTTACCATACAACATTGCTACTTGTTTACTAATAAATTTAATTCAATATAATGTATATATATTTGATATGCATTTCATGTTTCAAAAAGAAGTGGCGCATAGATTATTAGCAATTCCGGGTAATAAGAAGTACGGTAAATTAAGTGTTCTTGCTCAATATTTTTATAAAATTATTCCTGTTCTTGATGTAGATAGATATAATTTTTTTCCTGCTCCTAAAGTAGATTCTGTTTTTTTACGATTTATTCCATATAATAAATTTAATCAAAATAAAATAAATCGATATTTTTTTGCTTTAGAACAAATTACCCGCATGGCATTTCAACACCGACGTAAATTTTTAATTAATAATTTGTCTAAATTATTTTCCGAAAAAACATTATTAAAATTTAATATTAATCCGTTTTTAAGAGCAGAAGATGTTTCGATACATCAATATTATTTATTAGCAAAAAATTTTTTAAAGTTATACGTTTAAATATCAGTTATATCACTATATATAGTACATAGTTATTTATGGAGATATTCTTAATAGATACATAAGATCTATAAGATATATGATTTATTATCAAGATATATTTGTATGTAATATAATTTTTACTATTATGAAATTTTTTAAACAGGTATTATTTTAAATAATATTAAATATTAGTATTTATCATGACTTAATACATATATTTATTAAATAATAAAATATTTTTATATTAATAAAAATAAAGTTATATTTTAAACAAATATGTTAAGAATATTTTTGTTATTAATTAAATTATTAATTAGTAGAAATATTACGATATTGATTCTTTATTAAAATTATTTTTAATTTATATCTTGTAAACATATTATTGGATATTTTCCAACATGTTGTAACGCAGCGATAGTAGCACGAGCTCCGTTTAAAGTAGAATCATAATGTATTTTATAGTTCAGTGCTGCTTTTCGTATTGCGCGAGTTTCTTTATTTTTTTTATTGTCTATTGATGTATTTATTATATAGATATATTTTTTATTTTTAATAAAATCTTGTATATTAGGTCTGCCTGCATAAATTTTATTAACTAATTTTACCGGAATTCCTTGGTTTTTTATTTTTAAATATGTTCCTGAAGTTGCTTCTAAATTAAATTTTAGTTTTTTTAATTTTATAGCAATATCAATAATTAAATTTTTATCCTTGTTTTGAACAGATAATAAAACTGTTCCATTATTTTTAATAATAGCGGATATTCCAAGCATAGCTTTATAAAAAGCTAATGAAAAATTTTTACCGATACCCATAACTTCTCCCGTAGATCGCATTTCCGGTCCTAAAAAAGGATTTGCTTCAGGAAATTTATTAAACGGAAGTACTACTTCTTTTACAGAAAAATTTTTTGGTCGAATAGTTTTGATTTTTTTTTGCTTTAATAAATTTTTTCCGCATATAACGCGCATGGCTATTTTAGCTAATGGTACACCAATAGCTTTTGATACAAACGGAATGGTTCGAGAAGCTCTCGGATTTACTTCTAAGATGAATATTTTTTTATTTTTAATAGCAAATTGAATATTAATAAGTCCTAATACATTTAAATTAAGAGCTAAAATTTTTGTTTGACGTTTTATTTCTTGTTCTGTGTTAAAATCTACTGTATGAACAGGTAACGTGCATGCAGAATCTCCCGAGTGTATTCCTGCAGGCTCTATATGTTCCATAACGCCGCCAATAAAAACATTTTTTTTATCACAGATAGCATCTACGTCTATTTCGATAGCATTATCTAAATATTGATCTAATAAAATAGATTGGTTTTTTGACTGACGATCGCGATTTAAAAAATATTTCATAAGATGATTATCATCATAGATTATTTCCATATCTCGTCCACCTAGTACATATGAAGGGCGTACAATTATTGGATATCCTATATGATTAGATTTTTTTAATGCTTCTTTTATATTACGTGCTGTATCATTTTTTGGTTGTTTTAATTGTAGTTTATAAATAATTCTTTGAAATTTTTTTCTATTTTCGGCTATATCAATATATTTTGGTTGTGTTCCTAATATATTAATTCCTTCTTGTTGAAAATATGTAGCTAATTTTAATGGTGTTTGACCTCCGTATTGAATTACAACGCCTAGTGGTTTTTCAATACGTACAATTTCTAAGATTTCTTCTAACGCAATAGGTTCAAAATATAATCTATCAGATATATCATAATCTGTAGATACTGTTTCGGGATTACAGTTAATCATAATTGTTTCATATTTATCTTTTTTTAAGATTTGTGATGCATGTACACAACAATAATCAAATTCGATACCTTGTCCAATTCTATTAGGTCCACTACCAAGGATTATAACTTTTTTTAAATTTTTTGTAGCATAAGCTTCACATTCATCTTCCCAAGTAGAATACATATATGCAGTATTTGTAAAAAATTCGGCCGAACAAGTATCTATACGTTTGTATGTTGGATGTAATTTTAATTTATATCTTTTTTTACGTATGTCGTGTTCTTGAACATTAATTAATTGAGAAATACGTAAATCTGAAAATCCTTTTGTTTTTAAATATTTTAATTCCGAATAATTTAAATCAGATAATTTTTTATATTTTATTTTTTCTTCAATAAGGATTAAGTCTTGTATTTGTCGTAAAAACCATTTATCTATGAATGTTAATTTATAAATTTTATTTACGGACCATTTTGCACGAAAAGCTTCTCCTATATACCATAGCCGTTTCGGACCAGCTTCTTTTAATTCATACTGTATTTTTTTATCTTTTATTTGAATGGTATTATATTTTTGAATATTAATATTCATATCAAATCCTGTAAATCCAATTTCTAAACTTCTAATAGCTTTTTGTAATGATTCTTGGAATGTTCGGCCGATACCCATTACTTCTCCTATTGATTTCATTTGGGTAGTTAAACGATCATTGCATTTATAAAATTTTTTAAAATCAAATCTAGGCATTTTAGTTACAACATAATCAATTGAGGGTTCGAATGCTGCTGGGGTGTCATGTCCAGTAATATTATTTTTTAATTCATCTAAAGTATATCCTATTGATAATTTTGTAGAAATTCGCGCAATAGGAAAACCCGTAGCTTTTGAAGCTAAAGCTGATGATCGGGATACTCTAGGATTCATTTCAATAACTATCATTTTTCCAGTTTTTGGATGCACGGCAAATTGTACATTAGATCCGCCGCTAGTTACACCAATTTCTTTAAGAATCATAATTGCAGCATTACGCATCTTTTGATATTCTCGATCACTTAATGTTTGAGCGGGTGCAACAGTGATAGAATCTCCAGTATGGATACCCATAGGATCTATATTTTCAATAGTACAAATAACAATAAAATTATTTGATTTATCTTGTATTACTTCTAGTTCATACTCTTTCCAGCCGATTAATGATTCATCGATTAATAATTCAGATATCGGAGATAATTCTAAACCCTGTATACAAATGTTTTGAAATTCTTCATAATTATATGCAATTCCGCTACCGCTACCTCCCATAGTAAATGAAGGTCGTATAATACAAGGAAAACCAATAGATTTAATTACGGTATTTGCTTCTTCTATATTATGAGCAATACCGCATTTTGCTGTTTTTAGATTAATATTATTCATGGATTTTTCGAATAAATATCTATTTTCAGCTTTTTGAATAGATTGTATAGTAGCACCTATTAATTCTACTTGATATTTTTTTAATACACCTTTTTGATGTAATTTCAAAGCACAGTTTAAAGCAGTTTGTCCTCCCATGGTCGGTAAAATAGCATCTGGTTTTTCTTTTTTTATGATTTCTTCAATAATCTTAATATTGATAGGTTCGATATATGTTTTATCGGCTATTTCAGGATCTGTCATAATAGTAGCTGGATTGGAATTAATTAGTATTACTGTGTATCCTTCTTCTTTTAGTGCTGCGCAAGCTTGAACTCCGGAATAATCAAATTCACATGCTTGTCCGATTATAATCGGTCCAGATCCTATAATTAATACAGAGTTTATATCATGTCTTTTAGGCATTTAAAGATTCCTTGTTATGCATATTTTTAATAAAAATGTCAAATAATTTTCGAATATCATGAGTACCTGGATTAGATTCAGGATGTCCTTGAAAACTGAAAGATGGATGATTTTTTAATTTAATTCCTTGAATAGTTTTATCAAATAAGGATATATGTGTAATAACCATATTTTTTTTTATTGATTTTGCATCAATAGTAAAATTGTGATTTTGAGTAGTAATAAAGACACGTTTTGTATATAAATTTTGGACTGGATGATTAGATCCGTGGTGTCCAAATTTCATCTTAATAATCCTCGCTCCTAGAGATAATGCTAAAATTTGATGACCAAGGCAAATTCCGAATATAGGAATTGAAAAATTTAATATTTTTTTTATGTTATTAATAGATATGGAATATGATCTTGGATCACCGGGTCCGTTTGATAATAAAATTCCAGAAGGTTGTAAAGATAATATATTTTTTATAGATGTATCGGATGGAATTAAAGTAATTTGACATCCTTTTTGTTCTAATATTTTTAATATACTTTTTTTAACACCAAAATCATAGACTACAACATGGAATTTTTTTTTATTACCTATAGATTGTACGGGTATATCATTCCATTTTGTAATTTTTTTTACTCCAATAGATATAATTTTATTATTTATATTTTTATAATTTTTGATATTTTGAATAGCATTTTTGATGTTTAGATATTTTTCAGATTGTATACATCCGTATTGAGATCCTTTTTTTCGTAAAATATGAGTTAGTTTTCTTGTATCAATATTTGAGATTGCAACAATTTGATGTTTTTTTATATATTGAAATAGATTTTGTTTACTTCTAAAATTACTCTCGATAGGAGACATAGATCGAGTAATAATACCGTTGGCATGAATTTTATTAGATTCTTCGTCTGATTGATTTGTTCCTACATTACCAATATGCGGATTCGTAAATGAAATAATTTGTCCTAAATATGAAGGATCTGTTAAAATTTCTTGATATCCAGTCATAGCTGTATTAAATACTATTTCTCCAATTGTTTCACCTTCTATACCTACATTTATACCGTTAAAAACGGTACCATCTTCTAAGATTAAATTTGCTAAATTTAACAAAATATTCTCCTAATATATGATTGTTGTGAATATAAACAATATTATTATTAATACTTTATATATGGTGATTTTTTATAAAATAGGGATATTTGGAATTACATCAGACATATTGTACAAACCATTTTTTTTATTATATATCCAAATAGCTGCCTGAAGCGCTCCTTTTGCAAAAACTGATCGATTATTAGCTTTATGTATAATAGAAATTTTTTCATATTCATTAGAGAATAAAACTGTATGTTCACCGATTGTAATACCTTCTCTAATAGTTGAAAAACCAATGGTATGATTTTTTCGTATTCCGATATTTCCGTGTCGTGAAAAGATAGCCGATTTTTTAAAATTCCAATTCATTGTTTTTGAAATAATTTTACCTAATTGTAATGCAGTTCCTGATGGTGCATCGATTTTATTTCGATGATGCGATTCGATAATTTCAATATCAGAATTATTACCTAATATATGCGACATGTATTCTATTATTTTATGTATCATATTTATACCAATACTAAAATTAGGAGAATATAATATCGGAATTATTTTAGAAGCTTGTTTGATTTTATTTATTTGTAAAGAGTTAAAACCTGTCGTTCCTATAATCATTTTTTTTTTATTTTTAATACAATATTTTATCAGTTTTATTGTAGCTAAGGGCGTACTAAAATCAATTATTGTATCAAACGATGAAATATTTTTATTTTTTTTGAGGATTTTTAATGTAGTAAAAATTTTGTTTTTATTTAATAAATCATTTTGATTATTATTATCATGATATTTAATTTCTGTATTTTTAATTAATCCATATTTTAATGAAATATATTTATTTTTTTTGATTTCTTTAATTAAAATTTTTCCCATTCGACCTAATGCACCGGAAATTACGACATTAGTTTTTATATTTTTCATATTTATTATTTATCCTTTTTTTAATATATTATTTGACAATTACTGTAAATATAAATATTGATAAATTTTTTATTTATTTTAAATAAACCTATCAATATTATTATTTATATAATTTTCTTGACTACGATTTTTGTAGTATTTATTTGAATATTTTAAAATAATTATTATTTTTAATTTATAATAATAATTATTTTTATAAATAAAATATATGTAAATTTTTATAAAAAAATGTGTTTTTTTTCTGTTTGATTGATATTTGTTATACATTTATAACAATAGTTCATATTATGGTTTATAATATGATTTCTTTTTGAATAGTGCCAACATCTTGGACATTTTAATTTATTACTTTTCTTAATTATAACTTTTAAGTATTTTATACTATTACTACAGTAAGCTATTTTTGGAGCAGAAGAATATTTGTGTAGTTGCGTTTCAGAAACTAAAAATATATATTTTAGTTCATTATGAAAGGATAAAAGTAATTTAAATAATTTTTTATTTACAAATAATATTAATATTATTTCTAATGAATTACGTATATATTTATTTTTTTTCGCTTGTTCTATATAATTATTTATTTCATGTCGTATAGTAAATATTTTTTTCCAGAAAAATATATTATAAGGAATATTCTTCGATAGCGGTTTTATTTTTTTAAACCATTTTTCAGTAAATATAGAGTTTTTTTGTTTATTATTTAAATAATTCCAAGCTTCTTCTGAAGTAAAAGATAATATAGGAGAAATCCATCGTATAAGAGAATTTAATATATAAAATATTGTTGTTTGGCTACTTCGTCTTTCTACACTATTACTGTGCTGAGTATATAATCGATCTTTAATGAGTTCTAAATAACAAGATCCTAATTTAATAGAACAAAAATTAATAATTTTTTGTATTACGTTGTGAAAGTTATAATTGGAATAATTTTTAATAATTTTTTTTTGATATTGATATGTGGTGTGTATAATCCATTGATCTAGTAATAACATTTTTTCATATTTTACGGTATGAATGTGTTTTTTAAAATCAAAAATATTAGAAAATAAAAATCGAATTGTGTTTCTAATTCTTCTATAATGATCAGAAATTTGTTCTAATATTTTATTAGAAATAGATATGTCACTAGTATAATTTGTATAAGCTGTCCATAATCTTAAAATATCTGCTCCCCATTTTTTAATAATGTCTTTAGGTTTTTTATTATTTTTTAAAGATTTAGACATTTTTTGACCATATTTATTAAGAACAAATCCATGAGTAAGTACTGATTTGTAGGGAGCGCGGTTTTTAGTAATTACTGATGTAATTAATGATGACATAAACCAACCTCGATGTTGATCTGATCCTTCTAAATATAAGTTAGCTTGATAATTTAATTTATTATCGATATTGTTTTTATATATTTTGAGTTGATGGTTTGATCCTGATTCAAACCATACATCAAGGACATCATTGATTTTATCATACATATTAGCATTTTCTTTTAACCACGTGTCTGTATTAGACTTCCACCATATGTCATAACCGTATAATTGAATTTTTTTTGCTATTTTTTTCATTATAGAAATAGTATCAGGATGTAATTGTCCAGTATGTTTATGAATAAAGAACGGAATTGGTATACCCCAAGTTCTTTGTCTAGAAATACACCAATCTGGTCTATTTTTTAACATTATTTTCATTTTATTTTTTCCCCACTGCGGAATCCATAAAACTTTTTCAATTTCTTTTATAAATTTTTCTTGTAATAATAAATTATTTAACTTGATAAACCATTGCGGTGTAGTACGTAAAATGACAGGTTTTTTATGACGCCAACAGTGTGGATAAGAATGTTGAATAGTTTCTAAAAAAAATATTTTTTTATTATTACTTAATAATTTTAAAATTATGTTTTCTTTATTAAATATATGAATTTTATTTAACGAATGGCATGTTGGTAGATTATAAAATCCATACGAATTAACGGTATGATTAGGTTTTATATGATATTTTTTACATGCGATAAAATCTTCATATCCATGGTCTGGAGACATATGAACCGCTCCAGTTCCTAAGTCATTAGATACATGTTCAGATGATATAATCGGAACAAAAATATTTAAAAATGGATGTATACATTGTAAATTTTCTAGTTTTTTTCCTTTTATATCACCGAGGATAGTCCAATCTTTTACATTAATTTTTTTAGTTATATTTTTTATTAATTTTTTTTCACAAATATAATAATTTTTTTTTATTTTTATTAATTGATAATGTAAGTGCGGATTAATAGCAATAGCTTGACATGTCGGTAATGTCCAAGGAGTTGTAGTAAAAATAACAATGGAAATTTTAGCGATAAGATCTATTTTTTTTTTTATATTTTTATAGAATTTTATTTTTAATAAATTAATATTTTTTATTAGAAATAAAACGTAAAGAGATAACGAATTTTTTTTTTGATATTCTATTTCAGCTTCAGCTAAAGAAGATTGACAATGAAAACACCAATGAATAGGTTTTAAATCACGATAAATATATCCTTTTTTAACAATTTTTGTTAATACATTTATTGTATTAGCTTGATTTTTATAATCTAAAGTTAAGTTTATATTTTTCCAATCCGCAAGAATTCCTAACCTGATAAAATCTTTTTTTTGTTTGTTAACTTGTTCTAATACATATTTACGGCATATTTCTCGAAATTGATGTGGATTAATAGTATTTTTTTTTTTTTTTAGTATTTGTTCTACTTTTTGTTCAATAGGTAGTCCATGACAATCCCAGGAAGGAATGTATGGTGAAAAAAATCCAGACATACGCTTAGATTTTAAGATAATATCTTTTAATATTTTATTGACAGCATGACCAATATGAATATCTCCGTTAGCATAAGGTGGACCGTCATGTAAAGAAAAAATTTTTTTTTTTTTCTTATTTATATGCAAAGTATCGTATAATTTATTTTTTTTCCATTTTTTTAATATTTTTATTTCTTTAACAGCTAAGTTAGCTTGCATAGGAAATTTTGTTTTAGGTAAATTCAAAGATTCTTTAATTTTATTCATACGTAGCTCATAGTAAATTAGTAGATATATTGTTATGGAGTAACATAAAAAAAAATTATCTCATTATTAATAAGCATTTTATTATTATTTTCAAATAAATATTTAAAATAATAATATTTATTAAAAATTTTAATTATAAATAATAATATATAAATAATTACAATATTAATATAAATATATATAGATATATATCTATATATATTTGTTATAATAATTAATAATATATTTTTATTTATATAGTTAATAATATTGTTTTAATATAAATTAATACTATTTTAACATGAATAATAATATATATTTTATATATATTTTATATATATAAAATATATATAGTTGAGTTGTGTACTTTATAAATAAAAATTTATATTTTCAATATTATTCAATTTTTAAATATAAATAATTTTTTATTAATAGTATTTGTATATGAGGATATGATCATTATGGCTAATATAAAAGCATCTAAAAAACATGTAATTGTTTCCGAAAAACGTAGACAAAGTAATTGTAGTAAACGGTCTACTATTAAAACTTTTATAAAAAAGATATATTTTTTTATTAAAAAAAAAGACAAAGAAAAAGCGTATCAAACATTTTGTATATTACAATCTATGATTGATAGATATGCTTTAAAAGGTATTTTGCACGTTAATAAAGCTGCTAGACAAAAATCTATATTAATGAAATGTATTAAACAGATTGTTTAATATAACTATATTATTTTATACATAAACTTAAATAAGTATTGCATCTATTATATCTAGATAGATCGCAATACCCCCCTATTAATAATTATTTTATTGCGTAAGATTATCAAAAAATCTTTTAACACTATCAAAAAATCTTTTTGATTGTGGGCTATGATTTTCTCCTTTAACTTCACCAAAGCTTTTTCCTAATTTCTGTAATAATTTTTTTTGAAATTCATTTAATTTTACTGGTGTTTCTACTATTATTTTACATAATAGATCTCCTGGGTATCCTTTTCGTACTGATTTTACACCTTTACCTCGTATTCGAAATGATTTACCTGATTGTGTTTCAGAAGGTATTTTAAGTTTAACTCTTCCCGTTAATGTAGGTACTTCTATTTCTCCGCCTAAGGCAGCTATAGTAAAGTTAATAGGAACATGACAGTGTAAATTATTTTCTTTTCTAATAAAAATAGGATGTTTTTTTACTGTAATTTGTATATATAAATCTCCTGATTGAGCGCCGCATTGACCTGCCTCGCCTTCATTGTTTAATCGAATACGATCATTTGTGTCAACTCCTGCCGGAATTTTAATAGATAATTTTTTGGATATTTTTATTCTACCTTGTCCATAACATATTTTGCATGGATTTTTTATAACTGTTCCACTACCTTGACAAGTTGAACATGTTTGTTGTACGCTAAAAAATCCTTTTCTCATTTGTATGTGTCCGTGACCATTACAATGCGAACATGTTTGCGGTGTTGCGCCATACGCCGATCCTTGTCCAGAGCATGATTTACAGGTATTTAAGGTAGGAATGGTAATGTTTTTAGTAGTTCCTTGTACGGCTTCTTCTAATGTAATAGAGATATTATATTGTAAATCAGACCCTTTTTTTTTAGAATTTGTTCTGTTATTACCAAATATATCACCAAAAACATCACCGAATATATCATTTAAATCGGATGTTGAGCTTGTAAAACTACTGTGAAAACCACCGCTAGTGCCATGATTTTGTTCAAAGGCCGCATGTCCATATTCATCATATGCACTTCTTTTTTTAGGATCGTTAAGAATTTCATATGCTTGTTTAACTTCTTTAAATTTTTCTTCTGCTATTTTATTTCCTGGATTACGATCAGGGTGATATTTTATAGCGAGTTTCTTATAAGCTCTTTTTATTTCGCGTTCGTTAGCAGAATTAGAAACCTCTAAAATTTTATAGTAATCTTGTTGTGTCATAATTTATTTTGATTCCTGATATTATAAGTATAAATGGGTGCAGATATAATTTTCTACACCCTTGATATAGAATAGAATATTCTGATGATAATTAGATAATTTAAATAAATAAATATTTTAAATTGTTTCTTTGTAAATTATTTATTTTTATCTTTTTCTTTAATTTCTTCAAACTCTGCATCTACTACATTTTCTTTATTTATATTGTTGTCTTCTTGAGTATCAGGAGAAGGATTATTATTATTATTTTTTAAGATTTCTGTTAATTTTAAATTTAATTGTAATACTTGTTGTATATTTTTTTCAATTTCTTCTTTATTTTCACCTTTCAAAGAAAGATCTAATTTTTGTAAAGATTTTTCAATATCTGATTTTGTTGTTGAATCAATTTTTTCTTTACATTCTGATAATTGTTTTTTTGTATTATGAGAAATTTGATCACCTTGATTTCTAACTTTTATTAATTCTTCAAATTGTAAATCTTTTTCAGAATTTTCTTGAGCTTCATTAATCATTTTGTTAATTTCATCTTTATTTAATCCAGATGAAGATTGTATAGTTATTTTTTGTTCTTTTCCGGTTGTTTTATCTTTTGCTGAAACATGCAAGATACCATCTGCATCAATATCAAAAGTAACTTCTATTTGCGGAATTCCGCGAGGAGCTGCTTGAATACCATCTAAATTAAATTGTCCTAGAGATTTATTATCAATAGCTCGTTTTCTTTCTCCTTGTAAGACATGTATGGTAACAGCAGATTGATTATCTTCAGCGGTTGAAAATACTTGGCTATGCTTAGTAGGAATGGTTGTATTTTTATTAATTAACGGAGTCATGATTCCACCCATTGTTTCAATTCCTAAAGATAATGGGGTTACGTCTAATAATAGGACATCTTTAACAGTTCCTGACAGTACTCCTCCTTGCACAGCAGCACCTACAGCGACAGCTTCGTCGGGATTAACATCTTTTCTTGGTTTTTTTCCAAAAAATTCGGCTACTTTTTTTTGTACTAAAGGCATGCGAGTTTGTCCACCTACTAAAATAATATCATTAATATCTGATATTTTTAATTTAGCATCTTTTAATGCAACTTTTAATGGTTGTATTGATTTAACTATTAAATCTTCTACTAAAGATTCTAATTTTGCTCGTGTTACTTTAATATTTAAATGTTTAGGTCCTGTAGCGTTAGCTGTAATGTAAGGTAGATTTACATCAGTTTGTTGTGTTGCAGATAGTTCGATTTTTGCTTTTTCAGCTGCTTCTTTCAATCTTTGCATTGCCAGTGGATCATTACTTAAATCCATTCCTTGTTCTTTTTTGAATTCTGAAACTAAAAAATGAATTAATCTATTATCAAAATCTTCTCCGCCTAGGTGAGTATCTCCGTTAGTAGCAAGTACTTCAAATGTTTTTTCTTTATCTACATCATCGATTTCAATAATTGAGATGTCAAAAGTTCCGCCACCTAAATCATATACAGCAATTATTCGATTACCTTTGCCTTTATCTAAACCGTACGCAAGTGCAGCTGCTGTTGGTTCATTAATAATTCTTTTGACTTCTAGTCCCGCTATTTTCCCAGCATCTTTAGTAGCTTGTCTTTGAGCATCGTTAAAATATGCTGGCACTGTAATAACAGCTTCAGTAACTGCTTCTCCTAAATAATCTTCAGCAGTTTTTTTCATTTTTTTAAGAATTTCAGCAGAAACTTGAGGAGGTGCAATATTATCTTGTTTTATTTTTAACCAAGCATCACCGTTTTTGGACTGAATAATATCATACGGCATGATTTTAATATCTCTTTGTACTTCTTCATCTTGAAATTTTCTACCCATTAATCGTTTAATTGCAAAAAGTGTATTTTTAGGATTAGTGATTGATTGTCTTTTTGCTGGTTGTCCAACTAAAATTTCGTTTTCTTTGGTATAAGCAATAATAGATGGTGTAGTACGTTCTCCTTCAGCATTTTCTAATACTTTAGCTTTATTATTATCCATAATTGCTACGCAAGAGTTTGTAGTACCTAAATCTATTCCGATAATTGATCCCATCTCAGTAATCTCCTAATTTATATTTTATATATAACTGAAAAATATTTTTAATTATTATTAGTAAGATTTTTTATAATTATTAAAAATAATATTAAATAGATAATACTAATTAAATGGGGTCAGTTTATGTAGCATCAAGGGTAAATAAAAAATATAATTATATTTTTTTAAAATAAATATTTTTAATAACTTTAAAAGTTATATTAATAATTAAAAAATTAAATTTTTTTTAGGAAAATTATAACTTTTCTTATTTATAAAATGATATACTTAATAAAATTAAAGAATAAGTCATTATTCAGATAATTAAAAATAATATTTATTATTTTGTATAGTTATTTTATATAATACAAAATTAATTAACATTTTGAGTTTATCAATATTTATGAATATAAATGATCAACATTTACGTTTTATTTTTTTTATATTTTTTAGTTTTTTATTGTGTTTTGTAATGTTAGTATGCGGATATGTATTAGGTGGTAGATCCTATTTTAAACAATCTCCAGAGCCTTTTGAATCCGGTATTGTTTCAGTAGGATCAGCTCATATGCAAGTACCCATTAAATTTTCTTTAATTGCAATTTTTTTTGTTTTATTTGATGTAGAAGTGTTATATTTATATATTTGGTCTTTAGGTGTACGAGAAGCGGGATGGATAGGATTATTAAATATTTGTTTTTTTATTCATATTTTATTAATGACATTATTTTATTTGATAAGAAATAATATATTTAAGTGGATTATTTTAAAATAAATACTTATTTATTTTAATCTTTAGTAAATTATATGTATTAATATATATTAATTAGTTATTTAAATTTTATTTAACTAAATTTACCGATTAAATTAAATAATACTGTCTGGTAATGAGAGGATTTTTTTAATATGAAGTATACTTTAACGCAAGTTAATATAAACAAAGATATATCAAAAAAATATCCATTAAGTACTTTTAAAACTGTATCAGATCCTTTAATAAAACAAATTAAAAATAATGTTTTTTTTGGTAAAATTTCTGAAGTTTTTCATAATATTATAAATTGGGGTAGAAAAAATTCTTTATGGCCTTATAATTTTGGTTTATCATGTTGTTATGTTGAAATGGTAACGGCATTTACATCTGTTCATGATATTTCTCGTTTCGGAGCTGAAGTTTTACGTATTTCTCCTAGACAGGCTGATTTTATGGTAATCGCAGGAACACCATTTATTAAAATGGCTCCAGTTATACAACGATTATATGATCAAATGTTAGAACCTAAATGGGTAATTTCAATGGGGGCTTGTGCGAATTCTGGAGGAATGTATGACGTATATTCGGTAGTTCAGGGTGTAGATAAATTTCTTCCAGTAGATATTTATATACCCGGTTGTCCACCTAGACCAGAAGCGTATATACATGCTTTAACATTATTACAAAAATCTATAGCTAAAGAACGTCGACCGTTATCTTGGATACTAGGTGATCAGGGAGTTTATAAACCGAAAATTCAATCTGAAAAAGAAAAAAAAAATGATAGAAGAATTGCAGTTATCAATATTGATTCTGATGATAGTTGTTAGTTTTTCTATAACATTAAATATTTTATTATCTAATTTTATTAGTATAAAATATTTTTATATATATAGTTAATATATTAATTACGTAAAAGCTAATTTTACTTGCAGGAATTAGATCATGTCTGATGATTATTTACAAAAAAATTTTTTTTTTAAATAAAATTAATAAAAAATTATATGATAAAAATCCTATTATTGGTTCTTTATTTAATATATTCGGAGAAAAAAATTTTTTTATTCAAAAAACTTGTTTTCCGCATCCAGTATTATGGGTTAAGAGTGTAATTTTAATACCAGTTATTAAATTTATAAAAATAAACGATATTTGTTCATATGAAATGTTATTTGATTTGCACGGAATAGATGAACGTTTACGTACAAATATTAAAGATATACCTAATACTGATTTTACAGTATTTTATCATTTTTTATCTATTAATCATAACTGCGACCTTATTTTAAAGGTAGCTTTATCAGAAAATAAATTACAATTACCAACTATTACTTCGATTTTTTTAAATGCAAATTGGTATGAACGTGAAACATGGGAAATGTTTGGTATAAAATTTATCGGGCATCCTTGTTTAATTCGTATTTTAATGCCACAAAATTGGATTGGTCATCCTTTACGAAAGGATTATACATCTCATGCCACAGAAATAGATAGTTTCTTTTTTACAAAACAAAAAGAAGATGCAGCGATGGAAGCATTACGTTTTCGTCCTGAATTGTGGGGTTTAAAACGGGATAAGTCTAATAATGTAAAATATATGTTTTTAAATTTTGGACCTAATCATCCTTCTTCACACGGAGCTTTTCGGATCATACTTCAACTATATGGAGAAAAAATAGTTAATTGTGTGCCTGATATTGGGTATCATCATCGTGGCGCAGAAAAAATCGCTGAACGACAATCTTGGCATAATTACATCCCTTACACAGATCGTATAGAATATTTAGGCGGATGTGTCAATGAAATGCCGTATATATTAGCAATAGAAAAATTAGCAGGTATTATTGTACCAGATCGCGTTCAAGTAATTAGAATCTTATTATCTGAATTATTTAGGATTAATAGTCATTTATTATTTATTTCTACATTTATTCAGGATGTTGGTAGTATGAGTACAGTATTTTTAGCATTTACTGACCGTCAAAAGATTTATGATATAATTGAATATATTACTGGTGCTCGAATGCACCCTGCTTGGTTTCGAATTGGTGGAATAGCAAAAGATTTACCCGTTAATTGGCATCGTTTATTAAAAGAATTTTTACTTTGGATGCCTAAACGTTTAAATTTTTATGTAAAATCAGCATTAAAAAATAGTATTTTAGTTTCCCGATCTGTTGGTGTAGCATCTTATAATAAAGAAGAAGCTTTATCATGGGGAATTACAGGCGCTGGATTAAGAGCAACAGGTGTAAATTTTGATGTTAGAAAAAAAAGACCGTATTCAGGTTATCAAAATTTTGATTTTGACATTCCGATCGGAGATAAGTTAAGTGATGCTTATACGCGAGTATTGTTAAAAGTTGAAGAAATTCGACAAAGTTTAAAGATATTAAAACAATGTTTATTGAATATGCCTCACGGTCCTTTTAAATCGGATCATCCTTTAACCACTCCGCCAAATAAAAAAAACTCTTTATTTCATATTGAAACAATGATTACGCATTTCTTACAGTCTTCTTGGGGTCCGGTAATGCCTGTAAATGAAAGTTTTCAAATGATAGAAGCTACTAAGGGGATTAATAGTTATTATTTAATTAGTGACGGTAATTCAACCAGTTATCGTACTCGTATTCGTACACCTAGTTTTGCTCATTTACAACAAATCCCATCTGTTATACGCGGACAATTAATTTCAGATTTAATAGTTTATCTTGGTAGTATTGATTTTGTGATGTCTGATGTAGATCGATAAATTTTTTATATATACTCAAATAAGGAAAATATGTGTTTCTTTTAAGTTCGTCAGAAATTTCTGAAATTTTATTAAAAAAAAAATCTTATCGCGATTCGCGAGCTGTATGTATTGAAGCTTTAAAGATTGTACAAAAATATAGAAAATGGGTTAGTAATGACGCAATTATAGCAATTTCTAAAATTTTATCTATTCCGGTTTGTGAAGTAGAAGGTGTTGCAACTTTTTATTGTCATATTTTTAGAAAACCGGTAGGTCATTATGTTATCCGCTACTGTGATAGCGTAGTATGTTTTATTAACGGTTATCGTAATATTGAAAATCAATTAATAACTAGTTTAGGTATAGATCCAGGAGAAACAACAAGCGATCGTCGATTTACATTATTGCCAACTTGTTGTTTAGGTGCATGTGATAGAGGTCCTGTAATATTAATTAATGAAAATTTATATACTCATCTTACTTCTACTAAGATAATAGATTTACTGGATAAACATAAATGAAACATATATTTAAAAAACCGGATACACATCCACTAACATGGCGTTTAAATGAACCTTATAAACCAGTTAATATAATAGAGTATTGTCGTACTAATGGTTATCAAGCTTTAAAAAAATCTTTAAAAAATATGAATCCTGAAGAAATAATATCTTTAGTTAAAAAATCTGGTTTAAAAGGTAGAGGAGGTGCTGGATTTCCGACGGGTACTAAATGGAGTTTAATGCCTATTAGTTCTACTGAAAAAACTAGATATTTAATTTGCAATGCTGACGAAATGGAACCCGGAACATATAAAGATAGATTTTTAATGGAATATTTACCGCATCAATTAATTGAAGGTATGATTATAAGCGCGTTTGCTTTACAATCTACATGTGGATATATTTTTTTAAGAGGTGATTATTATTTATCAGAAAAAATTTTAACACAAGCTCTTCATGAAACTTATCAAGCTGGTTTTTTAGGAAAAAATATTTTAAATAGTGGTTTTACTTTTGATTTATTTCTCCATACTGGAGCCGGTCGTTATATTTGTGGAGAAGAAACTGCATTAATAAATTCATTAGAAGGTAAACGTGCAAATCCGCGATATAAACCACCTTTTCCAGCTAATTACGGACTTTGGGGAAAACCTACATGTGTCAATAACGTTGAAACATTATCTAATATTCCTGCAATTATTTTGCATGGAGTTAACTGGTATTTAAGTTTATCTCAGAGTGTAGATTCAGGAACTAAATTATTGGGTTTTTCAGGTAGGGTAAAAACCCCAGGTTTATGGGAATTGCCACTTGGTATTACGGGCAGAGAAGTATTAGAAGATTACGCCGGTGGCATGCAAAAAAAATTAACTTTACAAGCTTGGCAACCAGGCGGAGCAGGAACTAGTTTATTGGCTTGTAATGATATTGATACAAAAATGGATTTTACTAGTTTACAAAAAATAGGCAGTCGATTAGGGACTGGTATTGCTATGGCTATAGACAATGAAATTAATATTATATCTTTATTGTTAAATTTAGAAACATTTTTTTCTCGAGAATCTTGTGGGTTTTGTACTCCGTGTCGAGAAGGATTACCTTGGATTGTAAAAATATTACAATCTTTAGAAAAAAAAAATGGATGTAAAGGTGATATTGAAACATTAGAGGAATTATGTCTACAGTTAGAGTCTGGAAAAACATTTTGCGCTCATGCTCCAGGAGCAATTTCTCCACTAAAAAGTGCAATAAAATTATTTCGTAATGATTTTAGTGGTGGAATTAGATCATATAATAAAGCTAAAAATAATATAGACATTACTTCTTTATGTGAATAATTTTTTAATGAAATAGTATGGTCGTTTATATAAACTAATATAAATAAATATTTATATAAAGTATATATTTATAGTTGTATAGTCGATATTTTAAAGCGAGTATTTTATAATGGTTAAAATTTATATTAACAAAAAAATTTTTTTTGTTAAATCTTCTTATAATGTTTTACAAGCTTGTTTATCGGTAGGAATTGATGTACCTTTTTTTTGTTGGCATCCTGCGTTAGGAAGTATTGGTTCTTGCCGGCAATGCGCAATTAAGTTATATAGAAATGATGATGATCAATCAGGATTAATTAGCATGGCGTGTATGTTAGCAGTAAAACCAGATATGAATATATCAACTACACATTCCGATGTAAGAAAATTTCAAAAAAATATTATTGAAATGATGATGTTAAATCATCCGCATGATTGTCCTGTTTGTGCAGAAGGCGGTAGTTGTCATTTACAAGATATGACAGTTTTAAACAGGCATCATATTCGACGTTATAGATTTGAAAAACGCGTTTATAGTAATCAATATTTAGGTCCTTTTATTTCGCATACTATGAATAGATGTATTACATGTTATCGTTGCGTACGTTACTATAACGATTATGCCGGAGGACAAGATTTCGGTGTATATGGTTCAAGTAATAAAATTTATTTTGGTCGATTTGAGAATGGTATTTTAGAAAGTGAATATTCTGGAAATTTGATTGATATCTGTCCGACAGGAGTTTTTACTGATAAAAGCAATACTCAGAATTTTTATCGTAAATGGGATCTACAATATTCTCCTAGTATATGTCATAATTGTAGTATTGGATGTAATATTAGTATAGGAGAGCGTTTAGGTAAATTATGTCGTATTGATAATAGATATAATAAACATTTAAATAAATATTTTTTATGTGATTTAGGTAAATTTGGATGTAATTATGTAAATTTTAATTCTACTTTAAAACCATTTAAGAGAAAAAAAAATATTGTTCAATTTTTAAATTATGCAACAGTTATTCAGTTAATTTCTAATATTCTAAGAAATTCTTCTAATAGAATATTAGGTATTGGTTCCCCACGAGCTAGTATTGAAAGTAATATGGCGTTATTTAATTTAGTAGGCAAAAATAATTTTTCTAATGGAATGTTGCCTGAATTAGACAAATGTATTACTCTAATTTCTAAAATTATAAAGAGTGGAGGTATTCATATTCCTTCTATCTCGGAAATTGAAAAATACGATGTAATATTAATTATAGGTGAAGATATTACCCAAACTGCAGCATTAGCTGCGCTCTCTGTACGTCAAGCTGTACGTGGAGTTCATTCATCTGTTTCAGATGAAAGTAATATACCAATATGGCACATTAATGCCATAAAAAATATTACGCAAGATAAAAAAAATTTACTATTTGTTATTAATGGTACTTACACTAAGTTAGATGATATTAGTAAGATTAGCTACTATGGATCTATACAGCAACAATTACAGTTTAGTACTTCAATATTTGATTGCATTGATAATAACGCACAATATGTAAAAAATAATCATGTAGATATATTTGATCAAGTTAATTTTATTGCTACAGCATTATGTAATTCTAAAAAACCATTGATTATTTCTGGTACATCATATTATGATGTTAATTTTATTAAAATATCATTTAATATTGCTAAAATATTAAAAAAAAAAGGATTGCCTGTTGGTTTAGCATTGTTTCCGCCTGCAGCTAATAGTATAGGAATTTCGTTAATTCCTAGTATTTCTTTGGATGTTATGTTTAATATAATTTATTCAAAACAAGTAAACGTTTTAATTGTTTTAGAAAATGATTTATATCGATTATATGAATCGAATTTTATTGATAAAATCATAAAAAATATTAATACGATTATAGTAATTGATCATCAAAATAATAAGACGGTAAAAAATTCTCATATTTTTTTACCATGTACTAATTTTTTTGAAAGCTCTGGAAATATCATAAATTATGAAGCTCGTGTACAACGATTTTTTAAGACTCATAATCCTAATTTTTATAAAAAAAAAATATATAAATTAGAGAGTTGGCGATGGATACATGCTATTCAATATAGCATTAATTCTTTTACATCAATTCAATCATTTACTTTAGATAAAATGATGAAGTTATGTTCTTCATTAAATCCTATTTTTAAAAAATTACAAGATTCTGCGTGTTCCGCAGATTTTAGAATTTACGGTCAAAAAATCGCTCGATCTTCTTTACGTTTTAGTGGTCGTTCTGCTACTTTTGCTGATAAAAATATACATGAACCTGTTTCTCCGGTTGATCCGGACAGTATGTTTTCTTTTTCTATGGAAGGAAATCAACAAACGGGAAATAATTTTTCTCATGTTCCATTTTTATGGTCTCCTAATTGGAATTCTAATCAATCATTATATAAATCATCAAATCATGTAAATAATCGAGCTATTGGTGTATATGACGGAATATTATTATTCAGGCATCATAAAAATAAAATTGTATCAAAATTTTTGATAAAAAAAAATAATACAAATATAATGAAAAATTCATCGTATTTTCAAATTATTCCATATTATAAGTTATTAGGTAGCGAAGAAATGAGTCATAATTATTTTACAAAAATAATGAAAACAAATATTATTTATGCCCAATTAAGTTATTCGGATGCTTCTAGATTAAAAATTAATAATGGTGAGATATTACAATTTCAGATAAATAGATATATTATGAGACTACCTGTACGGTTATCTAGGAAAATAAGTTCATTTCACATAGGTTTACCAATTGGTTGTAGTAATCTACCAACTGTTTTTTTTAATAAAGTTGCTACAAACTTAATCAAGTTTAATAAATAAATATTTTATTACATTCGGTATAATATTATGAAAAATAATTTTTTTTTTGTTATTAGTTTTTTAAGTGTAATTATATTTAATGCTAGTCTTTTAAGTATAGTAGAAAGAAAGATATTAGGATTATTACAAAATCGATACGGTCCGAATAGAGTTGGGTGGGGTGGTTGTATGCAAATATGTGCTGATGGTATTAAGCTACTTTTTAAAGAAGATTGGACTCCTCCCTTTTGTGATAAATTTTTATTTATTTTAGCACCTATAATTTCTTTTACGTCATTTTTATTAGTTTTTTCTAGTATTCCAATTACTGTAAATTACAGTATTATTAATTTAGATATTGGATTATTATTTTTTTTTATGATGTCATCTATATCAGTATACGGTATTTTATTGGCCGGCTGGTCTAGTAAAAATAAATATTCTTTATTAGGTTCGATTAGAGCAGTAGCGCAAATGTTAAGTTATGAAGTTTTTTTAGGTATTTCTTCTTTGGGTACTGTCATGCAGTGTGGATCTTTTAATTTAGTAGACATTGTATATTCACAGCAAAAAACATGGAACGTTATTCCACAGTTTTTTGGTTTTATTATGTTTTTTATAGCATGTATTGCAGTTTGTCATCGACATCCATTTGATCAACCTGAATCAGAACAAGAATTAGCTGATGGATATCATATTGAATATTCCGGAATGAAGTTTGGAATGTTTTTTATTGGTGAATATATTTCTATTATGACTGTATCTGCGTTAATCGTTTGTTTGTTTTTCGGAGGCTGGTTTGGTCCGTGGTTTCCTTCTATGATTTGGTTTTTATTAAAATTTTTTTTATTTATTTTTTTATTTATTTTAATAAGAGCATCTTTACCAAGACCAAGATATGATACTGTAATGCTTTATGCTTGGAAAATTTTTTTTCCGTTGTCATTATTAAATTTAATTTATACTTCTTTAAAAATTTTAATATAATTATGAGGTTTTAAAGTATATGAACATAAAAAATATTTTTTTGAGTATATTCAGTAATATACGTAGTATTTTTTTAATATTTACTAATATTTTCGCATCACGTGAAACACGATTATATCCAGAACAGCCATTAAATTTATCATTACGATATAGAGGTCGTATTATTTTAACTCGTAACTCTGATGGATCAGAAAGATGTGTTGCTTGTAATTTATGTTCCGCGGTATGTCCTGTTAATTGTATTTCACTAAAAAAATCAGAAAATATAGATAGTGGTCGTTGGTATGCTAAATTTTTTAGGATAAATTTATCACGTTGTATTTTTTGTGGTTTATGTGAAGAAGCTTGTCCTACCTCCGCTATTCAATTAATTCCGGATGTAGAACTAAGTGAATTTAAAAGAAAAAAATTAGTTTATGACAAAAAAAATTTACTGATATCCGGGCCCGGAAAATTTCCGGAATATAATTTTTATTCTATTTCAGGTATAAAAAATAATAATAAATCACATGATACTAGCTCAAAAAAGATATTAAATTGTGTTGATGTAACATCTTTATTACCATAGGGATAATTTTTATGGTTTTGATATTTTATTTATTTAGTTTTTTATCTATTTTTTTTGCTTTATTGATTGTATTAAGTAATAATCCAATTTATTCTTTACTATATTTGATTCTTTTAATATGTTTTATTTCTGGTATTTTTTTTACTTTAGGAGTTACTTTAATAGGAGCTTTAGAGGTAATTATTTATGCTGGAGCTATTATGGTGTTATTTGTTTTTGTGGTCATGTTAATAAAAAATAATGTATTTAAAAAATACGATCGAGTTAATTCATCAGTAAATTTATATAACATTTTATGTTATATATGTTTAATTATAATTTTATTAATTTTATCGATTCAATTTATTAAAGAAAAAAATAAAGTTTTAATTTTCCATGATATAGCAATAAAACAGGTTAGTCTATATTTATTTAGTAAGTATAGATTTTTAGTAGAATTTACCTCTTTATTACTTTTTTCTGTTTTATTAGCAGTGTGTGTTTTTTTTAAAAAATAAAATTAATTTTATATTTTTATAAGGATAATTAAGAGAATCATGTTGTTATTAAATTACGGATTAATTATATCATTAACAATATTTTTAATGGGTCTTGTGTCATTATTGAAACATAAAAATTTAATATTTATGTTAATTAGTTTAGAATTAATGACTAATGCTGTTGCTTTAGTATTGATATTAGTAGGACATCATTGGAATCAATTAGATGGTCAAATTATGTATGTATTTATTATTACCGCAGCAGCAGCGGAAGTTAGTATAATGTTAACTTTTTTTTTAAAAATATATAAAGAGTACAATACGTTAGATATATTTAAGTTAAGCGAGATATATAAATGAATTTAATTTATTATGTAGTTCTTTTTCCGTTATTAAGTTGTTTGATATTGATATCTTTACAAAAATTTTTATCAAAAAATTATGTTTCATGGATTAGTATTTCTTCAGTTTTTATGTCTTTGTTATTTTTTTTGTATGTAGTATATGATTACTATATTAAATTTAATATATCAAAAATTTTTTTTATACCTTTATTAAATTGGACGACGGTATATAATTACAGGGTTGAATGGAATTTTTTAATAGATTTTTTTTCTTTATCGATGATTGGAATGGTTTTAATTGTTAGTATAAGTGTGTATTTATTTTCTGTTTGGTACATGCAAAATTCTTTGGTATATACAAAATATTTTATATATATGAATTTTTTTGTTTCATTAATGATGATTTTTATATTAACAAGTAATTTAATCATTATGTTCTGTGCTTGGGAATTAGTTGGGGTTTGTTCCTATTTATTAATTGGTTTTTATTATAATCGTCAACGAAATGGATATGCTGCTATTAAATCATTTTTAATGACTCGTTTTAGTGATATATTTTTTTTAGTTTCTATTTTTTTGATTTTTTTAAAATTCCATACAGTAGATTTTGTAGTCTTAAAGTATTTTGTTAGTGAAATTATATTATTAAATATTCATACTAATTATGTATATTGGATAACTTGTTTTTTGATTATTGCAGCTATAGGAAAATCAGTACAAGTTCCATTGCATACTTGGTTAATAGGAGCTATGGTTGGTCCGACGCCTGCTTCAGCATTAATTCATGCAGCTACTTTGGTAACTATGGGTGTTTATTTAATAGTACGTATGTATATTTTATTTATATATAATACATATGCTATGAGTTATTTAGCTATACTTGGATGTATAACGATTATAATATCAGGTATTTCTGCTATTTTTGAAAATAATATTAAACGTATTTTAGCTTATTCTACTATGAACCAAATTGGTTATATGTTTATAGCACTTGGTTCTTATAATATTAAAGGTGCTTTCATTCATTTAATTTGTCATGCCTTTTTTAAAGCTATATTATTTTTATCAACGGGATCAATTATCAAGTGTACTAATAATGAGCAAAATATTTTTAATATGGGAGGTTTATATAAAAAAATACCTTTAGTATATATAACTTTTTTAATAGGAAGTTGTTCGTTAATATCATTACCGTTTATAACTTCTAGTTTTTATAGTAAAAGTAATATTATACTTAATATTCCATATTATGGAAATAATTTCTTATTGTTATTCAGTTTAATAGGAATATTTTTAACTTCAATATATTTATTTCGGATGATATTTTTGGTATTTCATGGTTCTAGTAAACCCAAAATTATATTGTTTAAAAAAAAATGGTTTCATAATATATCATTATTTGTATTATGTATAGGTTGTACTCCTATTACTTGGTATGTAACATCATATTTTTGGGATCAAGTCTATTATTATACATCTAATAGTATATTGGAATATTCTATATATATAGAATATTTTTCTTTTCTTTTATCTGCACTTGGTTTTATTATTATATATTTAGTATATAAATCAAAAAAATTTTCATTAAAGAATTTTTATTCTAATCAAATATTTAATTTATTACGTACATTAGCACTAAATTATTGGTTTTTTGATTCTTTTTATTTTTATGTATTTATACGAACATATTATAATTTTTCAAATTATTTAAATAAAAATAATTTTTATTATATAGAAAAAATTTTTTTAAATAAAATTTATTGGTTTATTAAACAGTTCTCTAATTTTACTTCTATTAATATTATTTACCATATGAGATGGAATGTTATTTGTTTAACACTGTTTTTATTGATTATTTTTGCTGTAAACAACTATTAATATAATGTAATTATATTGTAATAATTTTAATAAATTTTTATGTATATATTTTATACTAACTTATAGTAAGGATCATATATTACATGATACTTTTGATTTTTATATTAGTACCCTTGTTAGGGGCTATATTATCAGTATTGACAGGGTTTTTAAATGAGAGAATTCCTCGCTATATAGCTATTTTTTCTGTGATGGTTTGTTTATTAACTGTATTGTTGATTTATTTGAAAAGTAATAATAATTTTTTAGTAAATTTTACTAATCATACTTTATTAGTGACATTTTATAAAAATTGGTTTCCGGAATATGGTATTTCTATTTATTTTGGTGTAGATAATTTATCACTATTAATGATTTTATTAACTTCATTCATTGGATTATGTTCTATATATTGCGAGTGGAATACATTAAATAATAAGATAGGAATATTTTATTTTTTTTTATTATGGATAATATCCGGAATGTTTGGAATTTTTTTATCTTTAGATATGTTTTTATTTTTTTTATTTTGGGAATTGATATTAATTCCTATGTATTTTTTTATTATTTTTTGGAATAAAAAGAATAAAAATTTCTGTGATATTATTTCTGTTTTTCGTAAATTTTTTATTCATTCTCAAATTTCTGGTTTTTTTTTGTTATTTTTTATACTAAATATAGTATGTATACATTATAAAAATTCTGGAATTTGGACTTTTAACTATTTTATTTTAAAAAATATAAAAATTTCTGTATATACTGAGTTTTATTTAATGTTTAGTTTATTGTTGTCTTTTATTATAAAAATTCCATTATTTCCATTTCATAGTTGGTTACCTGATGTTCAAGCATGTATTTCTCCTTCAGGATCAGTCGATCTAATAGGAATTTTATTAAAACCAGCAATCTATGGTTTATTACGATTTTATTTAGTCTTTTTTGCTCGTACATCTCATATTTTATCTTTGGTTTTTATGTGCATAGGATTATTTTCAATGTTTTATGGTTCTATAATGGCCTTTGCTCAAACGAATACAAAAAGATTCTTAGCTTATTCTAGTATTTCTAGTATGGGAGTTATTTTTGCTGCAATGCATAGTGAAAATATAATTGCTTATCAAGGTATTTTATTATATATAGCATCGTATGTTGTATCTACAGCTGCGTTATTGATAATTTTTGGAAAAATATTTACTCATATTAATACTCAGAATATTTTGTATATGAGTGGGTTATGGTCTTATATGCATATTATTCCGTCATTTTTTTTATTTTTTTCGTTAGCAATGCTAAATATACCTTTAACAGGTAATTTTAGTGGTGAATTTATGATGTTATTTGGTATTTTTATGCATTGTCCAATTTTAGGTTGTTTTTTTATTTTTGGTTTATTTTTATCTTCTATTTATTTTTTAAGATTGATACAACAAGTGTGTTATGGTTCTAATTCATTATCTATCATAAAAAATGAATTAAATTTTTTTGATTTTATTATATTGCTTTTTTTTGCTTTTTTTATATTTTTTTTAGGACTATATCCAAAATTTATTTTAAATTTTTTATAAGTATATCAGATTAGTTATATATATTTGTATATAATGTTATCAATTAGGTAATAAAATTATGATTAAATTATTTTATGGTGTTATTCCGATAACACCAATTTTATTATTAATTTCTTCTGTTATGATTATTTTTTATATTTCTTTTTATAAAAAAAATGTACGTTTAGAAAGTATTGTTACTATATGTAGTTTTTTATTGAGTATAATAACTATATTATGTTCAAGGGTATTTTTTTTAGAATACTTTTCTGAATTAGTCAAAATTGATCAATATTCTTACTTTTATATTTTTATGTTGTTATTATCCGGTTTATATACATGTATATTTGTGTATCCGTGGTTATTATATAAGAATATACATTCAACAGAATTTTATGCGTTTATTTTATTATCTACTATAGGAGGCATTTTAGTATCTATTTCGTTTCATTTTTCTACTTTATTTATAGGAATAGAATTATTATTTTTTCCCTTATTAGGTATTTTAATATTTTTTTCAAAATATAAAGTTAATTTATTTTATATATTGTTATATTTAATAACATCAGTTTTTTCATCTGTTTTGTTATTATTGGGATTTTCTTTTATTTATTTTATTTCGGGTCGATTATCGTGGTCTTTTTTTACATATCTTTTTATATACTATCCTACCATTATGCATAATAATATTATGTTACTTGGTATTTGTATAATTTTATTTGCTATTTTTTTAAAATTATCAATCTTTCCATTACATACATGGTCTCCGGGTATATATCAATATACTAATTCTTGTGTATTAATATATTTTTCAACCGTTACGAAAATTTCTCTTTTATCTTTTCTCGTTCGATTTTTTTATTATATTCCCTATTTCCATAAGATAAAATTATTATATTTGATATTATATTTTATTGGGATATTTTCTCTTTTATTCGGTAATATAATAGCTATTATACAAAATAAGATTCAAAGATTAATTGGATATTTATCTATTTCTAATCTTGGTTTTTTATTGTTACTAATAACAACATGTTCTCAAGAAAAATATATATATATGATGAAGTATTTAAACGTGTATATATTTAGTTATTTATTAGGATTGCTTGGTTTTTTTGGTATTAAAAGTATTGTTGATTATAATATATATATAAAAAATATTGATGATTTAGAAAAAAATTCATTGGTTGGGTTGTTTTGGTATGATCCTTTTTTAGGTATTATGATGACAATAATATTATTATCTTTGTCCGGATTTCCTTTAACGGCTGGATTTTGGGGAAAATTTTTTGTTTTTAAAAATTTAATTCATAATAATTTTATTATTACAACGATATGTATGATGTTAAGCAGTATAATAGGAGCATATAGTTATATAAATATTATTTTTAGTTTGTATTGTAATCCTACTATTTTAGAAAAAAAATATCTATTACATCATTTAAAAATAACTGTATTACAAAAGTATTTAATTATATGTATTGGGATTGTTTTAATTTTTTTAGGTTTATTTCCGAAATTTATATACAAATTATTTTTTTATGATTTATATTAATTAAAGTATATAAAAAGTTTTATTAAAAATTTTTTATATACCGGATTGTTTTATATATAAATAATTTATTTAATAAAATTTATATTTTTATATTTTAAATATTCTGTGTAAATAGACTATTTAAGTCTTGGTTAATATTGTTGATGTATAAATTTATTTTTTAATAATATAATGTTGGAATAATTTCCAACATTATATTATTTATAGAAATATAGTTGTTGCATAGATTGTTTTAATTGATAATATCAAAATTATAAGATTTATTATAAATCAAATAAATCTTATAATTTTGATAAAATACCGGAATATATAAAAAATTTTTTATTTTTAATAACTAAAACATTTCAGAGATTGATTGTTCTGTATGAATTCTATGAATAGCTTCTGCTAGCGTATCAGAGACTGTTAATATATGTATATTTTTTAAAGATTTTATTTTTTTAGAGAGTGGAATTGTATCACATATAATGATTTCATCTATATTTGATATTTTTACAATTTCATAGGCTTTACCAGAAAAAATAGGATGAGCAGCATACGCGTAAATATAACGTGCTCCTTCTTTTTTTAAAGAAGTGGCAGCTTTGCAAAGAGTTTTTCCGGTATCTATGATATCATCTATTAAAATACAGTCTCTATTTTTTACTTGACCAATAATATTCATGACTTGAGAAGAATTTGTGGAAGGTCTACGTTTATCGATAATTGCCATTTCAGAATCATGTAATAATTTTGCAATAGTTCGTGTTCTAATAATACCACCGATATCTGGTGATACAAATATAGGATTAAAAAAATTAATTTTTAATAATTTTTTTAAAAGTATTGAACTACTAGAAATATTATCTATAGGAACATCAAAAAATCCTTGAATTTGTTCGGCATGCAAATCAATAGTAAGAATACGATCAACGCCAACATTTGATAAAAAATCAGCAATTACTCGAGCTGTAATAGGTACTCTAGAGGATTGGATTCTTCTATCTTGTCGCGCATATCCAAAGTAAGGAATAACGGCTGTAATACGACCAGCCGAAGCTCGTCGTAGAGCATCTATCATAATTATTAATTCCATTAAATTATCGTTAGTGGGTGAACATGTTGATTGTATTACAAAAACATCAGAGCCTCTTATATTTTCATTAATTTGGATACTAATTTCTCCATCACTGAATTTACTAACTGTAGCTTTTCCTAATTTAATATTTAAATAATGAGCTATTTTTTTTGCTAGTTCTGGAACTGAATTTCCTGAAAATAATTTGATTTTATCCATATTGATCTCTTGTATGATGTATATATTACATATGTAATTAGTGATTTTACCACAAGGAAATTATAAATTATAAAAAATTTTTTTTATTTTAAAAAAAAATAATTATATATAAATATATATGATTTTATCATATATATTTAATAATATTATGTTATGATTTATCAAATATACATATTAAATAATATTTTTGCGGTTTTAAGTTAATAGGTATTTTTATGAAAAAATCAATTATTACAAAATTAAAAAATTTAATAAAAAGATATACAGAATTAGAACAGTTATTATCAAATAATTATACAAAATTTAATAAAGAAGAATTTTTTAAATTATCTAAAGAAAAATCAGAATTATTCAGATTAAATGAATCATTTATGCAATGGTTATCTATAAAATCAGAAATTAAAGATATTAAGTTAATGTTAAAAGATCCAGTCGTTAGGACGTTAGCTGAAGAAGAATTATATATATTAAATAATAAAAAAAAACAGATTGAAAGAAAAATAAAAATGTTATTACTTCCAGACGATCCGTATGATAAAAATAGCTGCTTTATTGAAATTAGAGCTGCAACAGGAGGATTAGAAGCTGCAATTTTTTCTGGAGAGTTATGTAGAATGTATATGAGATATGCTGATTTACGGTCTTGGAAAGTTAGTATTATTAATATGCATGAAGGAGAAAAAGGAGGTTATAAGGTAGTTATTTTAAAAGTTATAGGAGCGGGAGTATGTAAGCGATTAAAATTTGAATCCGGAGGTCATAGAGTACAACGAGTTCCGCAAACAGAATCTCAAGGTCGTATACATACTTCAACATGTACAGTAGCTATTATGCCTGAAGCACCAAAATCAGAAAAAATTATTTTAAATATTAATGATTTAAAAATTGATACGTTTCGTTCTTCAGGTGCAGGTGGACAACACGTTAATACAACTGATTCTGCAGTCCGTATTACACACATCCCTACGGGCAATGTTGTTGAATGTCAAGATGAACGATCTCAACATAAAAATAAAGAAAAAGCTTTGTCAGTTTTGTCTGCTAAAATTTATTCTGAAAAAAATGCACAAAAAGAATCAGAAAGTTCATTAATGAGAAAAAACCTATTGGGTACAGGATCAAGATCAGATAGAAACAGGACATATAACTATCCTCAAAATAGAGTAACTGATCATCGTATTAATTTAACTTTATATCGATTAAATGAGGTTTTATCTGGAAAATTAGATTTATTTATTAATCCATTGTTACAAGAATATCAAGCAGATTTATTATTAATGACAGAATAGAATGAAATTGATATATATAGAATAATGAAAGTTTTTAAATGGATATTTAACGCAAAAAAAAAATTAGTGAATAGTTCAACACCACAATTAGATGCAGAGTTATTAATATGTTACGTATTAAAATATTCAAAAAAAGAATTATTTTTAAATTCTATGCGAATAATTAAATTTAATAATTTATTGGTATTACGTTATTTATTAAATAGACGAATATTAGGAGAACCAATAGAGTATATTATTAATAAAAAAGATTTTTGGTCTTTTTCTTTATTTATTTCTTCTTCTGTTTTAATTCCTAGGCCAGATACAGAAATTATAGTTGAACAGATTTTATTAAAAGTTTCTTTAAATTTCAAGTTAGTTCTTGACTTAGGAACTGGTAGTGGTGCAATTGCATTAGCAATAGCTACAGAATTTCCTCAATGTAAAGTTATTGGCACGGATAATAATTTAAATGCCTTATCAATAGCTCGGTATAATGCTAAACAATTAAATAAGAAGAACACTATATTTGTATATAGCGATTGGTTCTCACATCTTCCTTGTAAAAAGTTTCATGTAATTGTCTGTAATCCACCATATTTATCTGAACAAGATTTTAATAATTCTTTTACAAATCTTATTTTTGAACCATATAATGCATTGGTTTCTGGCAAAACAGGAATAGAATGTATACAGTATATTATAGAAAATTCTTGTTTTTATCTTATTGACGGTGGTTGGTTATATATTGAACATTGTTATAAACAAACTAATATAGTACAAAGGATTTTTAAAAATAATTTTTTTATAAAAATATCTTCAATAAAAGATTATTCTAATTGTAATAGAGTGACTTATGGATGTTTTAAAAAAAAAGGATAATTTTTATAAAAATTTTTATATATATTAATTTTATTAATTATTATTTAGGATAAAATATGATAGATTTTAAGAATATTGATTTTTCTACAATGTCTTTATTTGAAGTTATGATGAAAATAATAGCAAATATTCGTAATGATTTTAATGAGATTAAAATTATGAATATTTATATAAAAAAAATACAAGAAGTTTTATTCTGTATTTCTGATAAATTCTCAGAAATAGAAAAATTAGAAAAATTATTATTCTTGTTTTATAAGACTTGGAACTTTGGTAGTGCTATAAATGTATATAAATTATCAGATATGATCTGGTTAGATAACGTAATTTTATATCATAAAGGTAATTCCTTTTCTTTAGGAATTATTCTGATATATATTGCTAGTCAATTAAATTTGACTATTATACCAATAATTTTTCCAACGCAACTGATTTTAAAATTTCAAAGCCTTGAGAAAAAAATTTTTTATATTAATCCTATAAATGGAGAAATACTTAATAAGCATATTCTTAAAGTTTGGTTGAAGGGGAATATTAGTTCGTCTACTAAATTAGAAGAGAGTTACTTACAAGAATCGGAACCATTACTTATTATACAAAAAATTTTAGACATTTTAAAAATTGCTTTAATTGAAGAACGAAGTATTGAGTTGGCTTTACATGTTAGTAATATACTATTGAAAATTAAACCCAAAGATCCATATGAAATTAGAGATAGAGGATTAATTTTTTCTCAATTACAGTGTTATCATGTAGCTATTTCAGATTTATTATATTTTATTGAACAATGCCCCGAGGATCCGGTTAGTGACATTATAAAAATGCAAATTCATTCTATTGAACAAAAAAGAAATACTTTACATTAAATACTATTTAGTAGAAAATTATTAGTAAATAAATTATTTCTATGTGTTTTTGTAATATTAAATATAAATTATAGTAATTTATATTTTTGAAAATACATTTTTTAGAAAAAGAGATTTTTATGAAAAAAAAATTGATTTTAGTATTAAACTGCGGTAGTTCATCTATAAAGTTTTCAATTATCGATCCTGTTAAAATAGTTAAATATATTGATGGTATTGTAGAATTCATGCAGACTACAGCGTCTTTGATAATATACGATTATATCGTTGATAAAAAATTGTTGAATAAATTTGATAATATAAATTCATATGAACAATTAATTATATTAATTTTTGATATATTATCTTCTAAATACAAAAATTATATAAATTATGTAATTGGTATTGGACATCGTGTAGTACACGGTGGAGAATATTTAAATAAATCTATGATCATTGATCACGATGTTTTATTAAAAATTCAACAAGCGTCTATTTTTGCTCCTTTACATAATCCATTTCATATAATTGCTATTCAGATATCTTTACAAAAAATATCAAAATTAAAAAATAGTAATATAGCAGTATTTGATACTGCTTTTCATCATACGATACCAAAAAAATCATTTTTATATGCTATTCCTTATCGATTTTATAAAAATTATTCTATTCGTAGATATGGTGCTCACGGTATAAATCATTTATATATAACACAAACATGTTCTCTATTTTTAAAAAAATCTCTTGATCAAGTAAATATTATTAGTTGTCATTTAGGTAGCGGATCTTCTATTACAGCTATTGTAAATGGTCAATCAGTAGATACATCGATGGGTTTAACGCCATTAGAAGGATTAATAATGGGAACTCGGTGTGGAGATATTGATCCGTCTATAATTTTTTATATGGTTCAACATTTAGGAATATCTATTACTGAAGTACAAAAAATATTAACGAAAGAATCAGGAGTTTTAGGAATTAGCGATTTAACTAGTGATTTTAGAGAATTAGAAAAAAAATATTATATGCATAAAAAAGTAAAATTATCTATTGATATGTTTTGTCATCGAGTATGTAAATATATTAGTGGATATTCTGTATTAATGAATGGACGATTAGATGCCATTGTATTTACCGGCGGAATTGGAGAAAATTCTAGTTTTATACGTAATAAAATTATAAAAAAATTATCTTTATTAAATTTTTTTGTTGATATTAAAAAAAATATAAAAAATAACAAAAAAAATTTTTTTATAAATACTGATTGTAGTAAACCTATATTGGTAGTACAAGCTAATGAAAATCAGATTATTGCTCAGGAAACGTATGATTTACTTAAATAAATGGTACTAGTTTAAATAGTATGAAATATTTACTTTATTATTAGTAATATATTGCTTGATAGCATCATTAAGACTAGATTTATAATAAATTATTTTTTAATCTTATTTATTGAATTAATAAAAATATCTATGAAAAATTATATAGAAGAATTTAAATTTTTTTTACAAAAAAAAGCTAGTTCATTAGTTAAAACGATTGTTTTTCCTGAAGGAAATAATATTAATATCATTAAAGCTGCATGTATATGTAGTAAATTAAAGATATCAAAATGTATATTGCTGGGAAATAGAAAGTATATATATGATATTGCTATTAAGAATCAATTGATGATAGATAAAAATATTATTGTAATTAATCCAGATAATATTCGTCATCGTTATATTGAAAATTTATTTCAGATGAGAAAATATAAAGATATTCCAGATCATCAATCATCTTTAAATTTATTAAGTAATAATATAATATTATCATTAATGATGTTAAATCAAAATGATGTAGACGGTGTTGTAGCTGGAATTGAACATTCTACAGCTGATGTTATACGCCCTGCATTTAAATTAATACAAAATAATTGTACAAATTCGTTTGTATCATCAATTTTTTTAATGTTATTTCCGGATCAAGTATTGATATATGGCGATTGTGCCATTAATCAATATCCAGATTCTAATACACTTGCTAAAATCGCAATACAATCTGCAGAGACGGCACATTCTGTTGGAATATTTCCTAAAGTAGCTATGTTATCGTATTCTACTGGTAATTCAGGATCGGGAATTTCTGTAGATAAAGTTAGAGAATCTATTAATATAGTAAAAAATATTAATTCAAGTTTATTAATTGATGGTCCGATGCAATATGATACTGCTGTTTCATCAGAAATAGCGTGTATTAAATTACCTAATTCTAAAGTAGCTGGTAAAGCTACAGTTTTAATTTTTCCAGATTTAAATTCTGGGAATATTACATATAAAGCCGTTCAACGTTCTACAGGGATTATATCTATCGGTCCTATTTTACAAGGTTTACAAAAACCTGTGAATGATTTATCCCGTGGAGCAACAATAAACGATATAGTTTATACAACTGCTATGACAGTAATTCAATCGTTTTAATTTTTATTTAATTACAAATATTATGTAAATATTAGATAGTTTAGATATCGCGTGATTCGTAAAATTACTATAATAAATTGTCTTTTAAAATAGTAATTTTATGATAATAAAGGAGTATGTGATAGTTTTTGTAAACCAACTACTTTTTCTTTTTTTGTAGTACGAATTAAAATAACTCCTTGAGTATTTCTTTTCAAAATTGCAATTTCAGATACTCTTGTTCTAACAAGAGTTCCTGCGTTCGTAATAATCATAATTTGATTATCATGATGTACTTGTATAGCACCAATAACGACTCCGTTTTTAGGGGTTACTCGAATAGAAATAACACCTTTAGTTGCACGCGATTTAATAGGAAATTGATTTATTTTGGTTCTTTTTCCGTATCCATTTTCAGTTACTATTAGTATATCGTCTTTTTTATTTGGCACTATTAAGGAAACTAATCGATCATTATCAACAATTTTTATTCCTTTTATACCAGAAGCGGTACGTCCCATATTTCTTATTTTATTTTCAGAAAATTGCACTACTTTTCCTTTGGAACTAAACATTAAAATATTATTTTGTCCATTAGTTAACGCTACACCAATTAATTCATCTTTTTTTCTTAAATTAATAGCAATGATTCCTGAATTTCGGGGTTTTTGAAATTGGTTTAACGGTGTTTTTTTAATAAACCCTAAAGCAGTAGCCATAATAATATTTATGGATGATTTATATTCCGAAATAGGTAAAATGGTTGTTATTCTTTCTTTTTGTGTTAAAGGTAATAAATTAATTATTGGACGTCCGCGGGCATGACGGCTGGTTTCTGGTAATTGGTACACTTTCATCCAGTATAATATCCCTCTACTTGAAAAACAGAGAATTGTATCATGTGAATTTGCAACTAATAAGTTTTCTATATTATCTTCTTCTTTTGTTTTAGCAGCTGATTTCCCTTTTCCTCCTCTTTTTTGCGCGTTATAATCAGAAATTGGTTGGTATTTTACGTATCCGGATCGTGATAATGTTACTACAACACTTTCTTTTACTACAATGTCTTCCATATTAATTTCGGATGTTTTGTTAATAATTTTAGTTCTTCGAACATCAGAAAATTGTTTTTTTATCTGTACTAATTCGTTAGTAATAATTTTTTTTAATTTATGAGAATTAGATAATATATTTTCTAATTTTTTTTGTTTTATAAGTAAATATTTATATTTTTTATAAATATTATTTTTTTCTAATTTAGTTAGTTTATTTAATTTGATATTTAAAATAGCTTGTACTTGTTTTTTACTAAAATTGAAATGTAATTGATCAAGATGTATATTATCTTGATATTGAATAGTCAATTTATTTTTCCAGATTATTTTTTCTAAATTTTTTTTAGCATTTTTATTATTATTTGCAATTTTTATAACTTCAATAATTTTGTTAATATTATTTAGCGCGACATAAAATCCTTCTAGTATATGTATTTTTTTTGTATATTTTTTTAGCTTAAATAAGCATTTTCGAGTAATAATTTTTTTTCTATGTTTAATAAATGCTTTTAAAATTTTCTTTAAACTCATTTGTTTTGGTTGTCCTGATGACAGTGCAACCATATTAATTCCGAAAGATGTTTGTAATGCAGTCATTGTATATAATTGATTAAGAATTATTTTAGTAAAAAAATCTTTTTTTATTTCTATAACAATTCTCATGCCGTCTTTATCGGATTCATCGCGAATAGTAGAGATACCTTGAATTTTTTTTTCTTTTATTAATAATGCAATTTTTTCAATTAATTTAGATTTATTAACTTGATAAGGTAATTCGTATATTATTAAGGATTCTTTTTTAGTTTTGTTATTGATTTCGATAGAATATCTAGATCTAATGGATATCTTTCCTTTACCAGTACGGTAAGCTTCTTCAATACCGATTTTTCCATAAATAATACCCGCGGTTGGAAAATCAGGTCCTGGAATATACATCATTAATTTTTTTAATGTAATTTTCGGATTATGTAGGTATGCAATGCAGCCGTTAATAATTTCTTTTAAATTATGAGGAGGAATATTAGTAGCCATACCTACAGCAATTCCAGAGGATCCGTTAATTAGTAAATTAGGAATTTTTGTAGGTAAAATTTCAGGTATTTTCTCGGTACCATCATAATTTAAAATAAAATTAACTGTATTTTTATCTAAATCACTTAACATCTCATGTGTAATTTTGGACATACGTATTTCTGTATATCTCATAGCCGCAGCAGAATCTCCGTCAATAGATCCGAAGTTTCCTTGCCCATCAATTAATGTATATCTTAATGAAAATGGTTGAGCCATTCGTACTATAGCATCATAGACTGCTGAATCTCCATGAGGATGATATTTACCAATAACATCACCTACAATTCTAGCAGATTTTTTATATGGTTTATTCCATTCATTATTTAATATATTCATAGCAAATAATATTCTACGATGTACGGGTTTTAATCCGTCTCGTACATCAGGTAAAGCTCGGCCAATGATTACAGACATAGCATAATCAAGATAAGATCTTTTTAATTCTTCTTCAATATTGACCTGTTTGATTTCTTTTGCAATGTCTTTCATGTATTTCTTGTCTCTATAAAATAATTTGTAATATGTCACATATGTGAATTAACTTATAAATATACTGTGACATAATTAGTATTAGAAAGATTTTAATAGTGTAAATAAATATTTACTTTGTATATCAATACAATAATGTATTTCATTTTAAATGAATGTATATATCGTAATATATAATTTTATATTTTTTTAAAATTTTTAGATAAATATTTTTTTATTCCATCTGTTGTTGCGATAATTGCTTCTTTGCCCGGATACCAGTTAGCAGGACAAACTTCACCAAATTTTTTATAAAATTTTAGTGCGTCAATTATTCGAATGATATCTATAATATTACGACCAATTGGGAGATCGTTAATAGACTGATGTCGGACTATATGATCTTGATCTATTATAAAAGAAGCTCGTAATGCTATTTTTAATGTTGTATGTTCAACACCATAAGATTGTTGTATATTTTTAGTGATATCAGATATCATAGGAAATTTTATAGATCCAATACCTCCATTATCGGGTGTAGTATTACGCCATGCATTATGTGTATATACTGAATCTACGGAAACACCAATGATATTTACATCTCTATTTTTAAATTCGTTATATGAATTATTAAATGCGATTAATTCTGACGGACATACGAAGGTGAAATCTAAAGGCCAAAAAAATAATACTGTTATTTTTTTATTAGAATTTCGGTAAAGATTAAAATCGTTTATTATGGTTCCGTCGTGCAGGATAGCTGGAGCGGTAAAATCAGGAGCTTTTTTAGATACTAAAATCATTTTTTATATTTCCTGTAATTTATATTTGAGTGTTTTATAACATTATACACTATTTTAATTATAGTATGATAGACTATACCATAATTTTAATTATTACGTATTTTATTTTAAATAAATAATTTTAGTTATGCTTATATATCGGTAATAATATTGATTATTCAAATAGAGTTTTAAAGAATTTGTAATCTAATATCTTAATATATTAAATGGTAATATTTATATAGGATGATTTTATCATGATTTATATTTATCCGTCATGGTCGAATTTTTTTTATCTAGAAAAAAAAAAAAAATATTTTATTAATTTACAAAATAGATTAAAACAGATACGAAAAAACACGATTGTATATCCATCGGAAAAAAATGTTTTTAATGCTTTTTTATTAACTCCTGTACCAGATATTAAAGTAGTAATATTAGGACAAGATCCGTATTGTAATCCTAATCAAGCACACGGCCTATCATTTTCTGTTCTTGATTCTGTTAAAATACCTCCTTCGTTGAAAAATATTTTTATAGAATTAAAAAATAATTTTTTGATGTCTAATATTAAAATGCGCGGATGTTTAAAACCATGGGCTCAACAAGGTATATTGTTATTAAATTCAATATTAACAGTTTCAAGCGGATGTCCTCAATCACATAAAGGATTAGGTTGGGAAATTTTTACTGATCAAGTTATTAAATTTATTAGTATTGTTAGGACGAGGGTAATCTTTATATTATGGGGAGCATATGCTCATCAAAAATCTAAGCTTATTAATACAAATATACATTTTATTTTAAAATCGTCGCATCCATCACCATTATCATGTTATCGAGGTTTTTTTGGATGCAGACATTTTTTGAAAATAAATATGATATTAAAATATCTAAAAAAACAACCGATCGATTGGTTTAAAGATATTCAATATTAAATAATATTTAGTATATTATCGATGTTTTTTAAGATATTAATATTTTTGTTATATAATAGTAACTATAGCTTTTTTAATGATTTCTTTTTTAAAAATATACCCATTTTTTTTTATTTTTTTAACTATTTTATTATTTTTATGTTCGTTTATTTCTTTATTTATTGTCATAACATGTATATTTGGATCAAAAGGTATATTGACTTTATTTATTATTTTAACATGCCATGTTTTTAAGTTCTTTTCTAAGATATTGAATGTTAATCGTATACCTTCTGTAACTGTATTTTCTGTAGAATTTGAATTTATTGATATTTTTACTAGATTATAAATTTTATCAATAATAGATGTTATAGATTTTAAGAAATTTTTAAATTTATTATGTTTGATTAGTTGTATTTCTTTTTTATTTTTTTTAGTTAAATTATCGATATCGGCATAATATCTTAATTTTATAACTTTTTTTTCTTTTTTAAATTGAAGGATTTTTTTTTCTATTTTATTGATTTTTTCTTTTATTATTTTTTTTCGATTAATAATGATAGGTTTGTCATTTGTATCATTTTTTTTTTCGTTATCAATTTTTTTTTGCATGATTTTTTAAATAAACTGTTAGTTTTATAATTATTTAAAGATGTTTTATAATTAAATTTATTAAAAAATTTGAATAATGAAAATATTAGTATATTATTTGATATGGATATATCAGTTAGTATATTTCTATATATTTAATATACTTTAAATTAACTTAAATTCATTATAATAAACTATTTTTTAGATTTAAAAAAAATTTTGAAGGTGTGGAGCTGGCGGGATTCGAACCCGCGTCCAAAATTACTTAAATTATTGATCTACATGTTTAGTTTATTTTTAAATATAACAACAATAATACTCAATAAACGAAGTATTATCGGGTATCTTGATGAATATATAACTTTATTGTTTCAAGATTAACAGACTAAAGTTATCTCTTTTTTATGTGACCTTTCTAAATATTACTATCTTATTTAAGAGATGAAATAAAATAGTGTGAAAGGGCTTTATCTAGTTTTTTAAGCTGCTAAAGCGTAATTTTGTTTATTTGCATTTAATTAAATTGGTTTTTTAACGAGGCAAACCAACCCTCGACATGCAACAACGATTTTCGTATATCTTGTCAAATCCATAACAGCCCCATATACTATGTTAGTATAGTAGATTTATTTGATTTAAACAATATATTATATAATAAATTATATAATTTATTTTTATAAAATTTAATATTTTAAATTATTTTAAAATAAAACTATTTATAATAGTATGGTATATATCATATATTTTAAAATAAATATTATTTTATTTGCATATATTTAAATAAAATATTTTTAAATATTATTAGACTAATGAGTGATTTTCATATGAAAGATGTTTTTAAAAAAATAAAACAACAATTAAAAGACAATAATATTATTATTTATATAAAAGGATCTCCAGAACATCCTAGTTGCGGTTTTTCAGCTAAAGCAGTTCAAGTTTTATCTTTATATACTGCAGATTTTTTTTACGTTGATGTTTTGCAACACCCTGATATTCGTTCAGCTTTACCCAAGTATTCTAATTGGCCGACGTTTCCACAATTGTGGATTAATCAGCGATTAATAGGAGGATGCGATATAATATTAGAATTATCAAATAATGGTGAATTACTACGTTTAATCCAAAATTGTCACAAATAATATTAATATAAAATTAATAATTATTATATTAAATAAATTTAAAATATTTTATATCTCATCGGTTTTTTTACGATGAGATATTTTTGGAGGCCATCCACCTAATCGTTTAAATCGGTTAACTAATTCACAAAAAAGATATGCGGTTTGCATAGTATCATATAATGCAGAATGTGCTTGAGTAGTATCAAAAGGTATACCGGCTATTTTACATGCTTTTGCTAATACCGTTTGCCCTAAAATTAAGCCGCTAAGCGCTGCTGTATCAAAAGTAGTAAAAGGATGAAAAGGATTTTTAATTAAACCAGCTCTTTTAGTTGCAGCCATTAAAAAATTATGATCAAAATTAGCATTGTGTGCTACTAATATTCCTTTTTTACAATCATTGAGACTAATTTTTTTTCTGACTAATTTAAAGATACACTTTAATGCTTTTTTTTCGCTAACAGCTCCCCTTAGAGGATTAAAAGGATCAATTTTATTAAATGCCACAGATTCTGCTTTTATAATAGATCCTTTAAAAGGTATAATGTGAAAATGTAGAGTATCATCTATATTTAACCAACCTAATTTATTCATTTTTAAAGTCACAATAGCAATTTCTAATAATGCATCTGTTTTAGATTGAAATCCTGCACTTTCTACATCTATAACAACTGGATAAAATCCTCTAAATCGATTTTTGATGGTGTATCTTAAATTTTTTTTTATAGACATGAGTATCTCAATTTCAGTATATAGTATAATGTTTAAGTTCTTATGTTTTCGAATAATAGTATGAAATTATAATCATCTTATCTAAATAACTCAATATATTTAAATAAAAATAATAAATATATACGTATCTTATATATAATAAGATTAATAAATTATATTGATGATTTATATATATGATTATACGATTATAATTTATAATTATATAAATCTTTTTATGATTTTTAATTTAAATGTTTTTAAAATAATTTTTATATAACGTAATTATAAATATAATTAGGTTATATAAACGCAATATTTTTAAAAAAACAATAAATTTATCAATATAAATATTTTTTATATAAAATATATAAAATATTATTTTTTTATATATAAAAAGTATTATTTTTTAATTTAATAAATTTTTATAAGAAGGTATTTTGAATACAATAAAAATGATTGTAGGTCTCGGTAATTATTTAGACCAATATGCTGATACAAGACATAATGTAGGGCATTGGTTTATCAATATGTTATCTGATTTTTACAAAGTTTCATTTAATTTTAAAAAAAAATTTTTAGGATATGTTTCATGCATTACTTTAAATAATAATAAAATTTATTTATTACGTCCGAATCTTTTTATGAATTTAAGCGGTTATTCTGTGCGCGCATTATCATCCTTTTATAAGATTGATTTATCTGAGATTTTAATTGTACGAGATGAATTAGATTTGATACCAGGAATTATGAAAATAAAATTTGGAACACATCATAACGGTCATAATGGTGTAAAAAATATTTTAAAGTTTTTAGTAAGTAAAGGTAATTTTTTACAATTATGTATTGGTATCGGTCGTCCAGAACAAAAAAAAAATATTTCAGAATTTGTATTAAAGGCTCCAAATCTAATAGAGATGAACATGATAAAAAAATCAATATTTGAGTTTATTTTACTTACTAAAAATAGAATATATCAGAAAAAATTTTTAATAAATAAAACAATTAATATAAATACAGAATAGTTATTTTTTATATGCTTAGATATATTTAAATTATAATGTTGAATCTTATAAGGATAAATAAATATGATATATAAATTTGGTCTTATTGGATTACCTAACGTAGGAAAATCAGCATTATTTAATGCGATAACAAAATTAAATATTCCTTCAAAAAATTTTCCTTTTTGTACAATTAAACCGAATATTGGAATAGTATCAATTTTTGATGATCGATTAAAAAAAATTGCCGATTGTGTTTCAACAAGTACTATTGTATATAGTACTGCTATTTTAATTGATATTGCTGGATTAGTTAAAGGAGCTTCTACCGGAGAAGGACTAGGAAATAAATTTTTAGAAAAAATTAAAGAATGTCATGCACTTATACAAGTTGTACGATGTTTTAAAGAAAGCGATATTATTCATATATATGGTGATATTAATCCATCTCGTGATATTGACATTATTAATACAGAATTATTATTATCTGATCTTGATTTATGTGAAAAAATTATTCAACGATATATTACTGTAAGTAATAAACAAGATATTTGTTATGATTTTCTTATAAATTTAATACATCGTTGTATAGATCAATTAAAAGCCGGATTTGCTTTACGAAATATTTTATTTACGCGAGAAGAATTAGAAATATTAAAACAGTATCAATTTTTAACTTTAAAACCTATGGTGTACGTATTCAATATAGCTCGTAATATAGATTTACGTACGTATATAGATCAATGTTGTACAAATAATTTAATTGACAAATCTACTATATTTCCTATTGCATTAAATGATGAAAATAAGATGATATTAAATCATATTAATGATCCGATACATAAACAAAATAGTCTATATATTGGTAATTTAAATTACCATAAATTTATTGAAAAATTATGTAATTTTTTACAGTTAAAAACTTTTTTTACTGCCGGACAAAAAGAAGTAAGATCATGGTTGTTTAAAGCGGATAAAACAGCTATACAAGCAGCTAATTTAATTCATACTGATTTTTCTAAGGGATTTATTAGAGCTCAAATTATTTCATATCATGATATGATCAAATATTGTAACATTAGTAAAATTAAACAATTAGGAAAAATACGTAGTGAAGGAAAAAAATATATTATTCAAGATGGTGATATTATAAATTTTCTATTTAATGTATAAATAATATATATTTATAAAATATTTTATTGATTAAATAGTTCTTTAGAGAGGATTTAAATCTACCTCTCTAAATTGTTATATTTTTAAATCTGAGTCAATAAAAAATTTTTTAAGTTTAAGAAATTTGGTTTCATTTGATGTGAAAAATTTTTTAGATGGACTCTTGATTGTAATGAATTAGGTAAATTTAATTTAATATTTAGAACTTTTTCAATGGTATCTTGAAATTTAGCTGGATGAGCGGTACCTAAGAATAATCCAAAATCTGTTTTTTGTATATTTTTTTTCAATGCTCTATACGCGATAGCTGCATGTGGTTCTGATATATATCCAATTTTATGTAACTCTTGAAGTGTTCGTATAGTTTTTGCATCAGATATACTTTTAGATGTTAAATTTTGTAAATTCCATTTTTTCCGTTTAAATAATTCTTCTACTCTAGGCCAATTATTAGGTTGACTAATATCCATAGCATTTGAAATAGTAGATATAGTGTTATGTGGATTCCAAATACCAGTTTTTAAAAACCGCGGCACAGTATCATTTGCATTTGTAGCCGCGATGAATGATTTAATAGGTAATCCTAATGATTTTGCAATAAAACCTGCGGTTAAATTTCCAAAATTACCACAGGGTACAGAGATGATAATATCATTATGATATTGAGGAGGTATTAATGCAAATGCTTCAAAATAGTAACAAATTTGAGCTAATAATCGACTAATATTAATTGAATTAGCGGAATTTAAACCAATTTTATTTTTTAATTTTGTATCATTAAAAGATTTTTTAACTAAATATTGACAATCATCAAAACTTCCATCAACGGCAATTGTATGTATATTTTTACCTAAAGTACAGAATAATTTTTCTTGTAATGCACTAATCCTTCCTTTAGGATATAAAATTACAACACGAATATTATGCATACAGTAAAATGCATGCGCAACAGCAGCACCGGTGTCACCTGATGTAGCCGTTAATATTGTCATAATAGAATTTTCATTCTTCCAATATGACAACATGGTAGCCATAAATCTCGCTCCAAAATCTTTAAAAGCTAACGTTGGACCGTGAAATAATTCCAAACACGATATATTTTTAGTAACCGGAGCAATTATTGGTTGAGTAAAAGAAAATGCAGATTGAATTTGTTTTTTTAGATCGTTTAATGAGATTTCATCAGATATAAAATGTGAAAGTATATGTGTGCTACGAGTAATAAAATCCATACTGATCAATTTTTTTAAATCATGGGAATTAAATTTTGGTAAATATTTTGGAAAAAATAATCCTTGTTTTTTACCTAAACCGTGCTGAATGGCATTTAAAAAATTTACTTCTTCATTACTATCTTTTAGATTGTATAGTTTCATGGTTATATCCTTATTTTTCTAGCGCCTAATTGATCAATTTTACAAATATGAACAAATCCTTGATTATTTTTAATATAATTTTTTTCTAACCATTCTTTTACTTTATTTGCTACGGAAATGTTTAAACATATTGAAAATAATGTAGGACCAGAACCGGAAATATTACATGTTAATGCTCCTAATTTTAGGAGAGCAGTTTTTATATATAAAAAATTCTGTATTAACGATATTCGATATGGTTCTGCAATAGTATCTTGCATAAATCGAATGGCTAATTCAGATTTTTGTGTATATAACGCGTGTATAAATGTTGATAGATTTCGGCTATTTTGGATGCATATCTCTTTGCTATATTGTAAAGGTAGAATATTTCTTGCAGTAGAAGTAGATACCGTAATTCCCGGCCAAGCAATAATCCATAACCAATTTTTAAATATAGGTAATTTTTGTGTTGGATTATGTATATCATCTGTAATGAGTTGTAGTCCTCCTAAATAACACGGGGCTACGTTATCGTAATGAATGCCTCCAGAGATGCTTCCTTCTAATATACCCATTAATTTTATTAATTCTACTTGTGTGAGTTTAGTTTTATAAAATTTATTGAACGCCAGAACACTAGCGACAATAGATGAAGCACTAGATCCTAATCCAGATCCGACCGGCATATTTTTTTCTAATGTAATTGATATTGGTTTTTTTTTATTAGTTTTTTTACTAAACCATTTCCATGCTTTCCAAGTGATATTTTTTTTTATATCCTTAGGTAAATGAGTAGAAAAATTTCCATAACAATTTAATTGAAAGGTATTTGATGGCTCGATTGATACACAATCACCTAATAAAGTATCATCTATTGGTGTAATAGCTGCTCCTAAAATATCAAAACCAACACCAACGTTTCCAATGGAAGCAGGAGCATAGATTTTTATCATTTTTTTTAAACTCGTAATATTATAATATTATACGTAATAAATCAGAGAAAATACCTGATGCTGTTACTTTGTTTCCAGCTCCATAACCGCGTATTATTAAGGGAATTGGTTGGTAATATTTTGTATAAAATACAAATATATTTTCTCCGTTTTTGATGTGATATAATGGACTGTTGTTATCGACTTCTTTTATTCTGACACTACATGATCCGTTACCTTTAATCGTCCCAACATATCGTAATACTTTATTTTTACATTTTGCATAATTAACTTTTTCAGTAAATTGATTATTTAATTTTTTTAATTGTAATAAAAATTTTTTTTTATTATTTATTGTTTCAAAATGTTTGGGTAGAATTTTTTCTATTTTAATGTCCGTAAGTTCTATTGAATATCCGAATTCTCTAGCTAAAATTAATAATTTTCTTGCTACATCTATTCCAGATAGATCATCTTTGGGATTAGGTTCGGTAAATCCTAATTTTTGAGCTTGTTTAGTAGCATCGGAGATAGTTATATCATCATCTAATTGTCCAAATATACAAGACATTGAACCTGATAGAATTCCTTGAAATTTAATTAAATGATCTCCAGATTTTATTAGATTTTTTAAATTATCAATAATTGGTAATCCAGCTCCAACATGTGTTTCATAAAGAAATTTTTTATCGTATTTATTAGCTATTTGATGAACAGATAAATAATCTAATAATAGGGATGAATTAGATTTTTTATTGGCAGTAATAATATTAAATCCGGATTTTATGATGGAATTATATTCATTTGCGATATCTTGACTGGCTGTACAATCTATTAAGACTGGATTTAAATATCCATATTTTTTTACTAGTATTAAAATTTTTTTTAAATAAAAATTTTTTTTAGACACAGCAAATTCATGAGTCCAGTTATTTAAATTTATGTTAGTTTTATTGGTGATATATTTAGTTGAATTAGCAATGACATTGACATTCAATTGAATAAATTTTTTTTCTAACTTATCTCGTTGTTCTAAAATTATTTTTAATAATTCTGATCCTACTCCACCGATACCAATCAAAAAAATATTTATAGGTATAGTTTTGTTAATTATAAAATCATGAATTTTTTTAATGATATTAATGATATTGTTAGTATGTAATACTATAGATAATGATATATTAGATATGTTATATGATATTTCAAATATTTTATTATTAAATTTTTCAAGAGATAAACAAATTTTTTTAATAATTTTTACATTATATTTTTTTATATTATTACCCACTATAGAAATAATATTTAGATTTTTAATTTCAATAATCGATTCTATTAATTTTTTTTGAATTTCTTTATTAAGTATTTTTTTTATTTTTTTTTTAATATTAAGTGTGTTATTTTTGTGTACATAAAAACTAATAGTATTACTTGATAAGGACTGATGTAATAAATATACAGAAATATTTTTATCTGATAAATATTTTAATATTTTATTTGAAATATTTGCTATTTGAATATTTTTAATACTATAAATTTTTATTAAAATCATATTACTTAAATATGTAATTCCTTTAATAATATCAGAATTATTTTTATTTTGATTGGTTATTAATGTCCCTGGATGATTACAATTATTAGTATTTTTTATAGTACATGGAATATTATAGTATTGTAGTGGTTTTATAGAAGCAGGATGAATTACTTTAGCACCTAAATAGGCTAACTCTAGTGCTTCTTGATATGTAATTTCCGATAATGGTCGTGCTGTTGATATAGTGTTAGGATCACTAGTATATATTCCATTTACATCTGTCCAAATTTCACAAATATGAGAATTTGTACATATAGATAATAATGTAGCTGAATAATCTGATCCGTTTCTTCCTAATACAACTAATTCATTAAATTGGTTTCCGGCAATGAAACCAGGCATAATAATAATATCTTGTTTATAGATTTTTAATTTTTTAAAACGTTTTTTTGATTTATGTATATCTACAACAGCATTAATATAGTTATTATTAGCTAACAACAATTTAACCGGATCAAGTAAAGTAACCTTGTTTCCAAGCGTTTCTAGAATTGCTTTCATAATATATGCAGATAAGATTTCTCCCATAGAAATTATTTGAGCATAAATTTTATCGGGACAATAATTGAGAGTTTGGATATGATCTAATAAATTGTTTAATTGTTTAAATTTTAAAGTTATTTTTTTTTTAATTTTATTGATAGGATATTTATCATGGATGATATTAATATCATCTATTAATTGTAAAAAAAATTTTTTGATATTTATGAAAATTTCTATTGGAACGATGTGATTAAATGTATATTTTTGGATAATTTTTTCTAATTGATTAGTTATGTTGGCTGGAGCAGATAATACAACAGCTATTTGGTCATTTTTTACCTGATTAAGAATAATTGAAGATACTTGTATAAATTTATTTGCATTCGCAAGTGACGTACCTCCAAATTTTAACGTTTTCATAAATATAATCTCGTTTAAAAATCATTATTTAGATTTAATTTATTAATAATAGTACGATATACTATATATAAATTGTTGTAATAGTAAACATTGCTAACATATTAATTGTATTTGATTGTATTATTATGAATGATATGGATAAATCTTTAAAATATAAATTTTTTATTTGTATATTTAATATTTATATTAAATCACGTGCATCATGAGGTAAATTAATAAATTGTAACATATTTTTTTATTTTTTTTTTTTTTTTTTTAATTAATTTATTATGAAATAATATAAATAAAAATAATATTTTATATTTAATTTTAAAATTATTTATTTTAAGAACGTTAAAATAATATAAGTAATGTTATTTTTGATGAGATAATATGATACAAATAATGTGATAGTATTAAAGATATTTTGTATATGTATAATAAAGATATGTCAAAATCAAATATTGATATGTATATTTTATGATTATAAATAAGAGTTAAATTTTATATTTAGTAAATATGTAATTTACATTAATTTTTTTTTAAAAAAAAAATATTTTTTTATTCCAAATGAATAAAATTTTTTTAATTCATGTTTATTTTCTGTTTTAGAACGTAATGAAATAAGCTCTAAAGCTCGAAAAAAATTATTATATTGAATAATTGTTTTAGTTTCGCAATTTTGTTTAGTTTCTATTTCTTTTTGTAAATTCCATATTTTTTCAATATTTAATAGAATATTTTTAGGTATTCCAAGTAAAATTGAATATTTTTTTAATATATAATTAACAGATATAGAATATGCTTTAAAATATTTTAATTTTTTATTAATTGATAATTCTTGTATCTTTTCTGTTAACGGATACCATAACAAAGATGCAAATAAAAATTCAGGACATCGTAATATTTTTTTAGAAGTGGGAGAATCTACTTTTTTAAAACAATAAACAATAATATTGTTTAAAAAAATAGTATTATTTTTACTGAATTTGTTTACTAAAAAAGGTAATAAGATATATATTAAAGAATATTTTTTTAATCGCATATAACTTAAATAACCATATCCGAAACAAAATAATTTTATGGATTCAGTAAATAGTCGAGCTGGTGGAATATTTTTTAATAATTTTGATAATTTATTAATTGGTTCTGCAGTTTTTTTCTCTATACACATCTGTAAACGTACTGAAAAACGTATGACTCTTAACATACGTACTGGATCTTCTCGGTATCGAGTTTCAGCATTACCAATTAATCTAATTATTTTTAGTTTAATGTCTTTAATGCCTCCTATATAATCCCTAATTCCTGAATCTTTAATACTATAATATAATGCATTAATTGTTAAATCACGTCTATAAGCATCTTCTTCGATTTTTCCAAAATTATTATCACATAATAACATTCCGTTATTTGATTTTTTTATATGAGAAGAATATGATTTATGATTTGCAGGAGTATCATTATTTGCTCGAAATGTTGATACTTCAATAATTTCATTTTTAAAGATTAAATGTGCAATAATAAATCGTCTACCTATTAATCTACAATTTTTAAATAGTTTTCTAATTTCATTTGGTTTCGCGTTAGTTGCAATATCAAAATCTTTAGGTTTTTTACCTAACAATAAATCTCGTACTCCGCCACCTACCAAATAAGCTTCATAACCTGATTTATTTAATCTGTACAATACTTTCATAGAATTTTTGCTAATCTCTCTTTGAGATATATTATGATTTTTTTTTATAATTAGATTCATATGGTAATATCGACGCTATTTTTTATATTTATATATAGTTTCTTAAAATTAGTAATTTTATACTAGATAAAAATATATAGTATTTAAATACATAGTATTTATTTTTAAATAAACATACAATATTTTAGTTTCATATTAAAAAAATATTTAATATATATATCAATATATTTTATAATTGAAATATTTTTATTAAATATTTTTTAAAATAATATAATGAATATATATTTTATATTTCGTACTATACTAACATATAGTATCTTGATATCAATAATATTAATATATTGCATATTTAACAATATATTAATATTTAATAACAATTAAAATAATTTTTATTACAATATAAAAAATAAATTTAATGTATGTAATATAAAAATATTTTTAAAAATATTAATTTTTAATTTATATAGTTTATATATGAAATATTTTTATAAAAATAATTATTTTGATAAAAATATTTATATGATTATTTTAAATTAAATAGAACAATAATTCTTATTATAAGAACGGATATAAATTTTATTTATATTCTAAAATAGAAAATATATTTTTAATATTTTTTAAAAAATTATTATGTATAATATATTATTTTGATTTTTTTTTAAATTATCTTACATATTTAATATGTACATGAATTAAAAAAGATATATGTTATTTATATATATAAATATAAAAATTTTTTTAATTTTTTGTAAAATTTTTTATATAGAGATATATCTATATATTTTATGTTAAGTAAACTGATATAATACGAAAATTCTTATGTATTATAATGTAATATACATATATTACACTTAATAATTTTAAGATATAATTAACAACTTTAGAATTAATAATTAGGAAACATAAATGAAGTTTGTTTTTGGTGTAGAATATGACGGAAGTATGTATTTTGGATGGCAAAAACAAAGATCAGTTTTAACTATACAGGGGTATCTCGAGCAGGCTTTGTCTAAAATAGCTAATTATAAAATAGATGTAGTTTGTGCTGGTCGCACGGATAGAGGAGTACATGCGATTATGCAAATTGTTCATTTTAATACTCATATTATGCGAAGTTCAAAAGTATGGTTGAAAGGTATAAATTCATTATTACCAACTGATATAACAGTATTGTGGTTACGAAAAATTTCATCCGATTTTGATGCGAGGTTTTCAGCATTGTCGCGATCATATCGTTATTTAATTCTTAATCGAAGAGTACGATCTAGTTTTTTAACTAAATATTATTTTCATGTAAGAAATATATTAGATATTAAAAAAATGCGATATAGTTCTAAATGGTTACTTGGTCAACATGATTTTACTGCTTTTAAAAGTAGTGGTTGCCAATCCCTTTCTGCTTATAGAGAAATTAGCTCATTAACAGTATATCGTATTCATGATTTTATCATTATTGATATTACTGCTAATTCTTTTTTATATCATATGGTTAGAAATATCGTAGGATGTTTAATAGTTGTAGGATTATCAAAACGTAATACTTATTGGGTAAAACAGGTTTTACATGAAAAAAATATAAAAAAAAGTTATTCTACAGTACCATCGCAAGGATTATATTTTTTGTCTGCTTCATATCCTGAGTATTATTCTATACCTATAAAATATAATGTGTTTAAATATATAGATTTATTTTAATTATTTTAGAATTTATATAGTATGATACTAATTATTAATTTTTATAAAATTTAAAAATTAATTTTGATCAGAATAAAATCTATTATTTTGATACATCAGTTATATTTAAATATTATAAGTAATAGTCAATATTTTTATATAAAAACTTTTGAATATATTTCATGTTAGATATTATTTAAACATGACAATGGAATAGATAGTATATATAATACATGTTTAGTAAATTATATGTATAAAACATACTACTATATGGATAGTAGATTATATAAAAATATTTTTATGTATATTGTTAAATTTTTTGAATTTATATTATTTTAACGTTGATATTGTATATTTATTTTTAATTTTTTAAAGATTTTATATATAGTTTTTTATATTTTATTAAATAATTTTAAATTATATTGTAATTTTATTGGTAGTATTAGCGAATATGAGATTTAGTATGTTAGGTAAAATAATTAATAATTTTTTTATGAGCCGTAACGAGCGTATCTTGAAAAATTTAAATGATCTTGTTATTAAGATTAATTTCTTAGAAAAAGATTTGTTAAAATTATCAGATAATGAATTAAAAAAAAAAACAGATGAGTTCAAGTTACGATTAAAATATGGTGATACAGTTGATTCATTGCTTCCTGAAGCTTTTTCTGTAATTCGCGAGGCTAGTAAAAGAGTGTTTGGTATGCGTCATTTTGATGTTCAGATTTTAGGAGGAATAATTTTACATCGACACTGTATTGCAGAGATGCGTACTGGCGAAGGAAAAACATTAACAGCCACGTTACCGGCGTATTTAAATGCATTAGTTGGTCATGGAGTTCATATTGTTACTATGAACGATTATCTTGCAAAAAGAGATGCTAGTAAAAATCGTATTTTATTTGAATTTTTAGGTTTAAGTGTTGGATTAAATATTTCTGGAATTTCTCAACAAGATAAAAAAATAGCATATTTGGCAGATATTACATATGGAACGAACCACGAATATGGTTTTGATTATTTACGAGATAATATGGTTTTTTGTCAAACTCAAAAAGTACAAAGAAAGTTATATTTTGCTTTAATCGATGAAGTAGATTCTATTTTAATTGATGAAGCTCGAACTCCATTAGTAATTTCAGGACCAATTGAAGATAGTAATTCTTTATATCAGCGTATAAATTCTTTGGTTCCTTTTTTAATTCCTAAAAATAAAAAGAATTATAATAAAATATCTCAAGTAGGTGATTTTTATATTGATAGTAAACAACGTCAAATTCATTTAACTGAAAAAGGATTAATAAAAATAGAAAATTTATTAGTAAAATATAATTTTTTATTAAAAACAGAATCATTATATCTATCTAAAAATATTTTTTTTATTCATCATATGCTATTAGCTTTGAAAGCACATTATATTTTTTTAAAAAATATAGATTATATTATACAAGATAAAAAAATAATTATTGTTGATGAACATACTGGAAGAATTATGTCCGGTAGAAGATGGTCTGATGGGCTACATCAAGCTATAGAAGCCAAAGAAAATGTTTGTATACAAAACGATACTCAAACTTTAGCTACTATTACTTTACAAAATTATTTTCGTTTATACGTGAAACTTTCAGGAATGACAGGTACAGCTTCAACTGAAGCATTTGAATTTAATTCTATTTATAATTTAGATACAGTTGTTATTCCAACAAATAAACCTATGATTCGTCATGATATGTCTGATTTAATTTATTTGTCAGAAACTGATAAAATGAATGCCATCTTATCTGATATAAAAGATTGTGTAGATCGACAACAACCGGTACTAGTAGGAACGGTTTCTATTGAAAAATCCGAACAAATTTCTAAACTTTTAAAAAAAATAAATATTAAACATAATATTTTAAATGCTAAAAGACATGCGCAAGAAGCTAATATTATAGCTCAAGCAGGTGAACCAGCGGCTGTTACTATTGCGACAAATATGGCCGGAAGAGGAACGGATATTGTATTAGGAGGTATTAATCGATATAAAAATAATATAAAACATTATTTTAATAAAAATTCTTCATTTAATAAATTGTGGTGTAAAAAAAATAAACTAGTAGTAAAATCAGGTGGATTGCATATTATTGGTACAGAAAGACATGAATCGCGTAGGATTGATAATCAATTACGTGGGAGATCTGGTCGGCAAGGAGATCCAGGTTCATCTAGATTTTATTTATCATTGGATGATTCGTTAATACGTTTTTTTGCTTCAGATAATATAATTAGTTTTATTAAGACTATTGGAATACAGAAAAGTCAATCTATTGAGCATCCGTGGTTAAATATAGCTATTGAAAGAGCTCAGAAAAAAATAGAAAATCAAAATTTTGATGCAAGAAAACAATTATTAGAATATGATAATATCATTAATGAACAGCGTGCAGTAATATACCACGAACGAAATAAATTAATTAAAAATTCTAATATTCATGATCATATTTTATCGATTTTAAAAGATCGTATTTATTTTTGTATAAAACAATATATGTCAGGAGATGTTGTGAATGCAGATAGTTTTTTGGCTCTAGAACAAGAATTAAAAAATAATTTTTATTTTATTAAGTCAATAAATAAATTTTTAGAGCATGATACTACTTTATATAATAATGTAGATAAATTAATTGATTTGATAGTTACTACAATACAGTTTAGTTATAGTAAAAATACTCAATTAATTACTAATCAATATTCTAATATGATAGAAAAATCGGTAATGTTGCAAATATTAGATATTTTTTGGGTGGAACATTTAAATACAGTAGATTTCTTACGACATAGTATTCATTTAAGAGGATATGCACAACAAGATCCACAACAAGAATATAAACGAGAATCATTTTTTATGTTTCAAACAATGCTAGAATCAATAAAAAATAATGTAATTAAATGTTTGATAAACATTTTTTATATGGATTTTGAACAAAAAAAAAATATATATACTCGTTTACTTGATCAAAAAGATTATGATGCATTTCATATGCTAATTATGAAATCTATTAATATTAATTAATAATATTAATATTTAATATAAAAATATTTATTAAATATAAAAATATTTTTACTATAATCATTATTTATAAATTTACTAGATTTTTTATTTATAAGACATATATTTTGAGGGATCCTGAATAATAAAATATATACGTTTTTAAAAAAATATATATCTATATTTATATAATTTTAATTGTATTTATCATGAATATATGTAATTTTTCAATATGTATACTATACATAGTATATATATTTTATTAATATAATAAATATTAATAAAATATATAAAATTATTAAAATTATTAAATTATTCAATAATTAACATATATTTAACTGAAAGGTTTATTAATTATGCCACGGAATATTTTTAAAGATATTGATCCAGTAGAAACATCTGAATGGATGGATGCTATTGAGGCAGTAGTTACAAGACATGGTATAAAACGAGCTCATTTTATAATAGATAAAATTCTAAATATAAAATTATTAAAAAATACTTATGTACATCAAAATGATGTTTCAGATTTCGTGAATACTATTCATGTTAGTAATGAACTTCCATACCCAGGAAATATAAGATTAGAAAAAAAAATTTGTTCAGTAATACAATGGAATGCAGTTATGATGGTATTACGAGCTTCTAAAAAAAATTTAGATTTAGGAGGACATATTTCTTCATTTCAGTCTTCTGCTATGATGTATGAAGTTTGTTTTAATCATTTTTTTCGTGCTTCTAACAAGAATGATGGAGGTGATTTAATCTATTTTCAAGGACATATATCGCCGGGTATTTATGCAAGAGCTTTTTTAGAAGATCGTTTAACAGAAGAACAAATGGATAATTTTAGACAAGAAACTGATGGAAAAGGATTATCTTCATATCCTCATCCAAAATTAATGCCTAATTTTTGGCAGTTTCCTACTGTATCTATGGGTTTAAGTGCTATTTCTGCCATTTACCAAGCAAAATTTTTAAAATATTTGAATAATAGAAATTTAAAAAATACTTCTAAACAAACAGTATATGTTTTTTTAGGAGATGGAGAAATGGATGAACCGGAATCAAAAGGTGCTATTACTATAGCAGCACGAGAAAAACTTGATAACTTAATATTTATTGTTAATTGTAATTTACAACGATTAGATGGACCGGTAAACGGTAATGGTAAAATTATTAATGAACTAAATGATTTTTTTTTAGGAGCTGGATGGCATGTTATTAAAGTTATTTGGGGTAGTTCATGGGACCATTTATTAGAACAAGATACTTCAGGACACTTAAAAAAATTAATGAATGAAACTTTAGATGGTGATTATCAAAATTTAAGATCAAAAGATGGTGCTTATATTCGAAAATATTTTTTTAATAAATATACAGAAACAAAAAAATTAGTTGATAATATGACTGATAAGGATATTTGGAAGTTAAAAAGAGGAGGGCATGATTTTAAAAAATTATATTCTGCTTTTTATTCTGCTAAATTGATTAAAAATAAACCAGTAGTTATACTAATTCATACTATTAAAGGTTATGGGTTAGGTAATATTGCTGAAGGTAAAAATATCGCTCATCAAGTTAAACATTTAGATATTAAAGATATCAAACATTTACAACGTCAATTAAAAATAAAATTAGATTCGGGTTCATTGAAAAAATTACCTTATATAAAATTTTCTCCTGATTCTATAGAATATAAATATATGCATCATCACAGAAGAAAATTAAAAGGTTATATACCTGTACGTTTAAAAAATTTTTCCGAAGTGTTAACCATTCCTACTTTAAAAGATTTTCAGTCATTATTAGAAAAGCAAAAAAGACCTATTTCTACAACTATAATGTTTGTTCGTATCTTGAATTTATTATTGAATAATGTTCATTTAAAAAATAGAATTGTACCAATTATAGCTGATGAAGCACGTACTTTTGGAATGGAAGGTTTATTTCGCAAGATTGGTATTTATAATCATAAAGGACAACAATATACGCCAGCAGATAAAGATCAGATGTTTTATTATAGAGAAGATTGTCAAGGTCAGATTTTACAGGAAGGTATCAATGAATTGGGCGCTGGTTCTTCATGGTTAGCTGCAGCAACATCATATAGCACAAATAATTTTCCAATGATACCCTTTTATATTTATTATTCTATGTTTGGTTTTCAGAGAATAGGAGATTTATTATGGTCTTGTGGAGATCAACAGGCTAGAGGATTTTTAATTGGAGCAACTTCCGGAAGAAGTACATTAAATGGTGAAGGATTACAGCATGCTGACGGACATAGTCATGTTTTATCTGCAACTATACCTAATTGTATTTCTTATGATCCAACATATAGTTATGAATTAGTAGTGATTATACAATCTGGATTAGAACGGATGTATGGAAAAAAACAGGAAAATGTTTTTTTTTATATAACAACTTTAAATGAAAATTATAATATGCCAAGTATATCTGATGATATGATAGAAGGTATATGTAGAGGAATATATAAATTACGTACATATCATGGTACTAAAGGACATATTCAATTATTAGGTTCTGGATCTATCTTACGATGTGTAAAAGAAGCAGCTAAAATTTTATTATCTGAATATCAAATAGGATCAGATATTTATAGTGTTACATCTTTTACCGAGGTGGCTCGTGACGGTCAAGATTGTGTACGATGGAATATATTGCATCCATTGAATAAAAAGAAACAACCGTATATTACTTCTATTATGAACAAGTCACCTGCTGTAGCAGCTACTGATTATATAAAAATTTTTGCGGAACAAATTCGAGCATATGTACCGTCGAATATATTTCGTGTTTTAGGATCTGATGGATATGGTAGATCAGATAGTCGTAAAAAATTACGTAATTTTTTTGAAATTGATGAATCATATATTGTCAGCGCGGCATTAGATGCATTAATCGAACAAGGAAAAATTAGCCCTGATATCCTTGATAATGCTTTAAAAAAATTAAATATTATTTCCAATAAACAGAATCCACGTTTAGCATAAGAGGTGATATAGTGGACGTAGAAGTTTATGTACCAGATATTGGTGTGAAAAGTGTCGAGGTAATTGAAATTTTAGTAAAAATAGGAGATGAAGTAAAAAAAGAAGACGGTTTAATTTCGGTAGAAAGTAATAAATCCGTATTAGAAATACCTTCTCCATTTTCTGGAATTATTAAAAAAATTTCTGTTAACGTAGGAGATAAATTATCTGTTAATAATTTGATTATGATTTTAGAAAATACTGATTCAAATCAGTACTTAACAACAAATACTATAAATGACAGTAACCTATACGACAGGGAGCAATTAAATACTCCGCATTTATTAGATCAAAAAAACATTATTAATAATGTTATTAACGATATTTATGCGTCTCCTAAAGTACGACGTATTGCAAGATTATTAAATATAAATTTATTAAACTTAACCGGAAGCGGTTCTAAAGGTCGAATTACTTGTAAAGATATAGAAAAATATAATATGAAACAGATGTCTAATACTTTATGTGAACATAATACCGGATATACTGATTCTAATCATAAAAATATAGATCATATTGATGATAATCAATCGTATCAATCATTAACTAAGATTCAGCGTATTTCTGGTAATCGTTTATTAAATAATTGGAAAAATATTCCACATGTTACTCAATTTAATGAAGCAGATATCACTGATTTAGAAGATTTTCGAAAATTATATAATTCTCGTTATTTACATGATAAAAGTTATAAGAAAATTTCGATTCTTTCATTTTTAGTAAAATCTGTTATACGAGCTTTATTGGAATATCCGAGATTTAATAGTGTTTTGCATTCTAGTAATAACAGCATTATTTTGAAAAAAAATATTAATATAGGTATTGCTGTAGATACTAAAGATGGATTATTAGTTCCTGTTTTGAAGAATTTAAAAAATAAAAATATTAGTGAAATTTCATATAAAATCTTTGATATTGTTCAAAAAGCTAAAAACAATAAATTAGATATTCATGATATGAAGGATGGAAGTTTTACTATTTCTAGTTTAGGAGGAATTGGCGGTACTGGTTTTACGCCTATCATTAATGCTCCAGAAGCTTGTATATTAGGTATATCAAAAGCTACAATAAAGCCTATTTGGAATCAAAAAAAATTTTATCCTCGTTTAATTCTTCCATTTTCTTTATCATATGATCATCGTATAATTGACGGTGCTGATGGAGTACGTTTTACGAATTTTTTAGTTCAGTTATTATCTGACATTAGAACTTTGCTAATGTAATCATTTTTAAATATAAAACAATGATATTGTAATTTTTAAGCATAGAATTTTAATCAAGATAGAAATTTATTTTTATTAATAAAAAGAGTTTTTTATGAAAAAAAATATTGATATTGATGTAGTAGTAATTGGCGGTGGTCCGGCGGGATATTCGGCAGCTTTCCGATGTTCTGATTTAGGATTGTCTACTTTAATTATAGAAAAATATGGTATTTTAGGTGGTACTTGTTTGAATGTTGGTTGTATTCCATCAAAATCATTATTATATTTAACTAATTTAATTAAAGAAATAAAAGAATTTTCTAAATATAAAATAAATATCGGTAATTCTAATCAGTTGAACATTGTTCAAGTTAGGAATTGGAAAAATAATATTATTTATCAATTAAATCGCGGTTTAAGTGATTTAGCTAAATATAGAAAAGTTGATATAATACAAGGAATAGCTAAATTTTTAAATAAAAATTTATTAGAAGTTACATATAAAGATATTATATATAATATTCACTTTAATTATGCTATTATCGCAACTGGATCGCAGCCGAGAGAATTATCTCAGTTCTCTAAGAGAGATAATCGTATTTGGAATTCTACTGATGCTTTAAATTTTACTATAATTCCTAAAAAATTATTAATTATTGGTGCCGGAATTATTGGATTAGAAATGGCTACAATATACAGCTCTTTAGGATCACGAGTAGATATTATAGATAGTGCCACTAGGTTTTTTCCATCTATTGATAAAGATATTAGTGATATGTTTATTCAATATACACGAAATGATTTTAAGGTGTATTTAAATACATCTGTGGTTGATTTGGTTGCTGGTACTTCCGGAATAACTTTAAAAACACAAAAAAATAGTGATGTATTACAAAATAAAATATATAGTAATGTACTAATCTCTGTTGGCAGACAAGCTCATACAAATAATTTAAATTTGTCTAACATCGAGGTTAAATTAAATCCTTCAGGTTTTATTAAAGTTAATAATCAAATGCGTACAAGTATATCAAATATTTTTGCTATAGGAGATGTAGTAGGAGCACCGATGTTGGCTCATAAAGGTATACATGAAGCGCATATAGCTGCTGAAGTTATTTCTGGTAAAAAACACTTTTTTGAACCTAAGGTAATTCCATGCGTTGCATATTGTGATCCGGAAGTTGCGTGGACCGGTATTACAGAAGAAAATGCAAAATTAATAGGAATTAATTGTCGATCAGTTATGATGCCATGGAAATTTTCAGGTAAAGCAATCAGTTCCAATTGTTCTGAACGCGGTATTACAAAATTAATTGTTAATGCTGATGATAATAGAATCATCGGGGGTATTATTGTTGGTAGACATGCCGGAGAATTATTATCAGAAATTAATTTATCTATCGAAATGGGCTGCGATATAGAAGATTTAGCATTAACAATTCATTCTCATCCTTCTTTATCTGAATCGATTAATATATCTGCCCAATTATTTAATAAAACCGCAACTGATTTAATCAATTAAATATATCTCAATACTATATAAAATAGTATTATTATTTTAATTATTTTATGCATGTATTCATGTTTAATTTAATTTTTATTCATTGACATTTTTATATTCGTAATTAATGCGTTAAGTTAATTAATTTTAAAAATTATTAATGATGTTATATTATTAACTCCACAGAGCAGGAAATAACCTGCTCTAAATAAAATTTTTTATAATATTACTATTCAAAGTAGTAATTATACGATGACATCGTTTTATTATTTGTTAATATAAATTTATATTAAAATAATCGTATTAGTATGTTATATACTAAATGATAATCCGCAGCCACATGTTGTTTTAGCATTTGGATTAATTATGATAAATTTAGAACCTTCTAAATTTTCTACATAATCTATTTTTCCTTTTATTAAATATTGAGAACTAATAGGATCAATGACAATTTCTATTCCAGATTGTTTAATATGAAGATCGTCTTTATTTATCATCTTTATTAGTTTAAATCCATATTGAAAACCACTACAACCGCCTCCGGTTATATAAATACGTAGTTTAAATTTTAATTTTTTTTTTATAATTATAAGTTGTTTTATTTTATTAATTGCTTCAATAGTAATATTGAATGGAAATGTTGATGTATTCATATAAACGCTATTTTTGTAAAAGTTATAAAAATTTTATTAGATCATATTATGATATAATCATTAATTAAATTAATGATTTATGTGGTTAATAATATTTTAAAAATTAGATTTATGATACAATTGTAAAAATTTTCTATATTTTTAATGAATGATATTTATGAATAATTTTGATTCAAGAATATATTTTTTATGATAAATAATCTTATTTTTTTCTTCTCAAAAAAGCCGGTATATCTAAAAAATTTTTTTCATATTTTTTTGGTTGTGATAAATTATTATTGATATTTTTTTGCGATTGTTTAGTGTGATTTATAATTCGATTTTTTTGTAAGGTTTGATTTCTATAATCTGATAATAATTCTTTGGAAGTCTGGTTTCTCATAAAAGAAATTCCAGATCTTTGTTCCATACCAATACCGGTAGCAACTACAGTTACTCGCAAGGCATGATCCATTTGAGGATCTAATGAAGTACCAATGACAACTGTAGCATTATCAGAAGAAAATGCACGTATGGTATTTCCAACAGTTTCAAACTCATCTAGTCTTAAATCAAAACCAGCAGTAATATTTACTAATACTCCTCGAGCTCCAGATAAATCTATATCTTCGAGTAAAGGGCTAGATATAGCGATTTCTGACGCTTCTTCAGCTCTATTTTCTCCTGATGCTGATCCTGTTCCCATCATAGCATATCCCATTTCTGACATTACAGTTCTTACATCTGCAAAATCTACATTCATTAAACCAGGTCGTGTAATTAGTTCTGCGATTCCTTGTACTGCACCTTTTAAAACATCATTTGCCGCTCCGAATGCATCTAACAACGATATTCCACGAGTTAATACTTTCAATAATTTATCATTAGGAATAGTAATTAATGAATCAACGTATTTAGATAACTCATTTAATCCTTGTTCAGCAAAATTCATTCTTTTTTTTCCTTCAAAACTAAAAGGTTTTGTGACTACTGCAACGGTTAAAATGCCAAGTTCTTTGGCAACTTCCGCTACTACTGGTGCGGCTCCAGTACCTGTTCCACCGCCCATTCCAGCGGCTATAAATACCATATCTGCTCCATCTAATGCTGATTTTAATGTTTCTTTATCTTCTTCAGCAGAATCTTTTCCTACATCAGGATTTGCTCCAGCACCTAATCCTTTGGTTATGGTATTACCAATTTGTATCGTTTGTCCGACAGCTATTTTTCTTAATGCTTGTGCATCCGTATTAATAGCAAAAAATTCAACTCCTTCTATTTTTTCGCGAACCATATGTTCTACAGCATTACTACCGCCTCCGCCAACACCAATCACTTTAATAACTGCATCATTATTTAATTCAGACGGTTCAAACATAAAATATACTCCATTATATTAAGATATTTAATATTATTAAAAATTTTTAAGATTTAATTATTCATGTAACCAGCATTTGATTTGGTTAAATAAATATTGTAAAAATCTCGGAGATTGATTTTTTTTCCGAGAAGATTGTTGATAATTTTTTCCATATTGTAGTAACCCGATAATAGTAGCATATTCTGGTTGATGAAGATATTCGGGTATTTTGGGTATATTGCAAGGTTTTTTTATTATAATTTGTGCTTGAAATATTTTATTTGCACATTTTAACAAATGTTTTATTTTTGAAGAACCTCCAGTAAGTATAACATTAGATATTTTTTGATATTTATTTTTTTTAATATTGTATTTATCATATAAGTTTATAATTTCATTATTTACTAAGTGTAATAATTCAGTATATCTTGGTTCAATAACTTCAGTTAAAGATTGATAATGACAGTGATCAATTTTATTACCATTTTTATTAAAAATTTCTATATTTTTACATGTCATAGATAGATCCGCAACAGCATATCCGTATTTTTTTTTTATAAATTCTGCATCTGAAAATGATAAAGAAAATGCATAAGCAATATCACGTGTAACTGTATTTCCTGCATAAGGAATTACAACATTATGATATAAAGAGCCTTTTATATGGATACTAACATGCATTGTTTCACCGCCCATATCTACCAAACAGACTCCTGAATTTTTTTCTTCTTCTGTTAAAATCGATAAGCTAGATGCTAGTCCGGTAAATATAGTTTTTTTAACATTAATTCCGCATTTTTTAATAGCATTAATAATATTTTTTTTAATATTTTTATTGCCTGTAATTAAATGTACATTAGCTTGCATGCGTACACCGGATAATCCGATTGGGTTTTTAATTCCCGATTGGTCATCAATAGAAAATTCTTGTGGAATAATATGTAAAATATTATGATTATTTTTTATTTTAACAGATTTAGCGGTTTTAATAACTTTTTCTATATCTTTTTTTGTAATTTCTTTACTTTTAATAGGAGTGATACCAATTTCATTTTGACAATTAATTTCATTATGTGATATTGATAAATATACAGAATATATTTTACATTTAGCCATTTCTTCTGCGTCATGAATAGAACTATTAATACATTGTGTTAATAGTTCTAAATTATTAATATTACCTTTTTTTATACCTTGAGTTGGATGTTTACTAAAACCAATTATATCAATAATCCCACATTCAAGAATTTCTCCTATTAACACAATTATTTTTGTAGTTCCTATTTCTAACCCGACAATGATATTTTTTTTTGTTGAAAGATTCATATGATTTAACTAAACTAGATTTTTATTTTTATATTGATTATGTTTATAACTGCAGTATATAATATGTTTTTTATGTATAAATACTGATTATATATATAAGTATATACGATATTATATTTATATATATAAATATATTTTGATTTTAATTAATAAAAATGTTTATTTAAATATATGATATACTTTTTTGATTTTTTAAAATGATAATATTTTGCGATTAATAATAGTAAATATATTTATTTCTTGATTATAGTTAATTCAAGCTTATTGAATATAAATATATTTTTGGATATAAAAATAATATTTTTTATTTTGGTTAATTTAAATATTAATTAAGTTCTATTATTCGTACACTGTATCAGTAGAAACAATATTTTTTTTTGATAATAATTTCATATATTTGATAATTTTTTTTACTTTTTTTTCTTCTTCTGAAACTAATATTATATCATATTTATTAGTTTTATAAAAAATAAATTGTATTGCTTTTTTTATTTTGTAAAATATAAAAAATTTATTTTTTTTATAATAATTCATTATTATCTCATTAATAATTAATAATTCATGGTTTTTATGAGGATCATTATTAATTAATATGATAAAATCAGAAAATTTTTCTACAATGCTCCCTATGATTTTTCTCTCACTGATATTTTGTGTTTTTTTATATCCTAAGATACACCAGATATTTTTATATTGATAATTTTTTAATGAAGATAATGTTCGATACAATATTTGTGGTGTATGAATATTATTAATAATAAATAAAGGACTATTATTTATCTGAATTTTTTCCATTTTACGATGAATAGGTCGTAAAAATTTACTGCTTGGAATCAATATGTTTAATGGATGTTTTAATGATATCATTGTTGCCATTGCGAGAATTATATTGGTAACATTAAAGTCACCAATTAATGAGCTATATAAATGCCCGGACCCCCATGTTGAATTAAAAAAAATTTTTGTACGCAAAGTACTATAAATAATTTTGATAGTATGAATCCAATATTTTGTATTAAAGATATCGTTTTTTTTAAGTGTAGTAATAAATATAATTTTTTTATTTTTTATTTTGTTTATCCAATTATTTGCAATGTTTTCATTTCCATTTAAAATAATGGTTTTTATTGTATTTTTATTTAAAAAAGAAAACTTAATTTTTTCTTTTTCAAACATATTTTTCTGTCCGTTTATATTGTTGTTAGTTATATTAGTACATATTATTGATTCAAATTTTAAATAAGATATTTGTTTTTGCATTAATACGGTATAAGGCATTTCTAATATGGTAAGATCTATTTTTTTTTTTACTAACCGATATAGTATTTTTTGAACATTATTATAGTAATGAATACTATTCTTCATAGTTGATTGAAATATATTTTTCGTATCTTCTAAATTTTTTATTACACCGATTTTTTTATTAATTAATTGTTCCCATTGTGCGATTAAGTTAGTAACAGTAGTTTTTCCGTAAGTTCCTATTACTCCGATTAATTTAATTTTTTTTTGTGGATAACTAAAAAATCTTTCATATATATCATGGATATAATTTCTTAATTTTTTAAAATAAATAATAAGTGTATTATATTTTGTTGATATACATAATCCGTGTTTATTTTTTTTTGTTTCATATAAAACGACATTTGCTTTATTTTTAATAGCATTTATAATAGATTTTTTATGTATATTTATTTTTTGGTTTAATGATATAAATAAATCACCAATTTTTATTTTTTGACTGCATCTGGTGATATTACAAATTTTTTTTTGAGGAATATTATTGATCCAAGGATTTAATAGTATTTGGATATTGTCTATTTTTTTTATCATAACATAATACTTTATAAATTTTTCAGCTTATAATATTTCAGCAATTCTTAATATTGCGCTGCGTGCGCGAGGGTTTTTTTGAATTTCTTGATTGCTAGGTTTAATTTTTTTAATAATTTTCAATTTTTTTTTTGAATATTTAATTATTTGATTATTAGAAATCGGTAATCCTTGGGGAAAACTAATATGACCACTATTTTTTTTAAAAAAATTTTTTATAATTCTACTTTCAATTGAATGAAAGCTAATAATAGCTATTCGTGCTTTTTTTTTTAATATCTTTGTAGATAGATTTAAAGTTTTTTTTAATGAATCTATTTCAGAGTTAATATAAATGCGTATTGCTTGAAAAGTGCGTGTAGCGGGATGCTTTTGTTTATATTTGTATTGTGTTGGTATTATTTTTTTTATAATATCAACCAAATCAAATGTATTTATAATAAGATTTTTTTTATTCTGGTTAACAATAGCATAAGAGATTTTTTTAGCGTATCGTTCTTCTCCAAAATTTTTTAAAACATATTCTATTTTTTTTTGACTAGATTTTTGTAACCATTTCCATGCCGGTATTCCTGATTGATTATTCATTCGCATATCTAATGGTCCATTTTTCATAAACGAAAAACCTCTATCAGCTATATCTAATTGTACTGATGAAATTCCTAAATCTAATAGAATTCCATTAACTCGTATATTATTACGAAAATATAAATTTTTAATAATGTTAGAGAAATTTCCGTATTTAATAAAAAATCTTTTATCTTGTATTTTTTTACCTATTCTTATAGAATAAGGATCTTGATCAATAGCGTATAATGTTCCTTTAGGTCCAATATTTTTTAATATTTCTAATGAATGCCCCCCTGATCCAAATGTCCCATCAATATATGTACCTGTCGGTTTAATTTTTAAAGCATTTATTGATTCTTGGAGTAGTACTGGTATATGTAACATGATTTTTATAATTAAGTTTAAATTTATACATTCTCTAAAACATTGTTTATAGGGAATAAAACATGGTTAGATATTTAATAGAAAATGTATAAAATAGTTATAATGAATATTATAAATTAATCTATATCATATTAATTAATAACAATGATTATTGTTTTTTATTTACAACAATTGATACTAATTATTCCAGATCTAGACGATTCTATAATGGTAAACGATTGTTTTACAATTTTTAAAAATGAGTCAATTGTATGGCTAGTATCTGTAATTTGGATAATGTATTGTTCTTTAGAATCATTAATAAGAATGCCGTTATAAATTTCTATTAATTGATTCATTTTGTGTAGTTTTTTAAAATCTTGTATTTGAATTTTTATTAGCAAAATTTCTCTTTCTATGTAGTTTTTATTAGTTATTTCGATAACTTGATGAATATCAATTAATTTTTGTAGTTGTTTTTCAATTTGTTCAATAGTTTTTTTATTTCCAAAAGTTTGAATAGTTAATCGAGATATTTGATTATCTTCAGTAGGAGCGACTGTTAGGCTATCTATATTATACCCACGTTGTGAAAATAAACCTATTACACGAGATAACGCTCCTGATTCATTTTCTAATAAAATCGATAAAATTCGGCGCATAATTTAAATTTATCCTGTTTTTTGTAATAACATATCATTCATACCACCGTCTTTAATTTGCATAGGATAAATATGTTCGTAAGGATCTATCAGAACATCTACAAATACTAATGATCCTAATTGAACTTTTTTTATAGCTATTTTTAATGTTTTGATAATTTCATCCGATGTTTTAATTTGTAGTCCGATATGTCCGTATGATTCAGCTAGTGTGATAAAATTAGGTAATGATTTCATATATGAATGCGAATGTCTGCCTGAATATATTATATCTTGCCATTGTTTTACCATTCCTAAAGATTTATTATTTAAATTAATAATCAATATTGCAAGATTATATTGTTTAGCGGTAGATAATTCTTGTATATTCATTTGTATACTTCCATCTCCGGTAATACAAATTACAAGTTCTTTAGGAAAAGCTATTTTTACACCTAATGCTGCTGGTAAACCGAATCCCATTGTTCCTAATCCTCCAGAATTGATCCAGTAACGAGGTTTGTTAAAGGTATAATATAGAGCAGTAAACATTTGATGTTGACCGACATCCGATGTTATATAGGCGTTTCCTTGAGTTAATTTATATAATGTTGCAAGTAACGCTTGCGGCTTGATGATATTTTTATAGTTTTTAGTATTAATAGTTTTAATTTTTTTCCATTTTTTAATTTTTTTCCACCATTTATCCAAATAAGAAGCAGATCTATTATGGATATGTAAATTAATAATTTTTAACATTTTTTTTAATATTTTTTTTGCATCGCCAATAATAGGAATATCTGCTGTAATAGTTTTTGAGATAGAAGTGGGATCAATATCAATGTGTATAATTTTTGCATAAGGACAATATTTTTCTACGTTATTAGTAGTTCTATCATCAAATCTAACGCCAATAGCTAAAATTGTATCAGAATTATGCATAGCCATATTTGCCGCATATGTTCCGTGCATACCTAACATTGATAAACATTGCGAGTGATTGCCAGGAAAAGATCCTAAGGACATTAAAGACATAGTAACTGGGATATTAAGAATAGTTGCTAATAAATATAATTCGATATGACTATTGGAGCTAATTACACCTCCTCCAGCGTAGATAATTGGTTTTTTAGATTTTAATAATACATGTATTGCATTTTTTATATATTTAATATTATCTTTTTGTTTGGATTGATAAGATTTAATTTGTATAGTATTAGTCCATACATATTTTTTTTTTATTTTTTGGTCCAAAATATTTTTTGGTAAGTCGATAACAATTGGTCCCGGTCTTCCGCTAGATGCTAATAAATATGCTTTTTTAAAAATTAATGGAATATTTTCAGTTTTTTTTACTAAAAAGCTATGCTTTACAATTGGTCTAGAAATACCCATCATATCACATTCTTGAAAAGCATCTAATCCAATTAAATGTGATGATACTTGTCCTGAAATAACAATCATAGGTATAGAATCCATGTATGCTGTTGCAATACCAGTAATAGCATTTGTTGCGCCTGGACCAGAAGTTACTAATACTACTCCTATTTTTCCAGTACATCTAGCATATCCGTCAGCCATATGGGTAGCGCCCTGTTCATGTCGCACCAATATATGTCGAATTTTTTTTTGACCGATTGTATAGATAGCATCGTATATATCTAATACGGCTCCACCGGGATAACCAAATATTGTATCTATTTTTAAATCTATTAATGACTGTATGACCATTTCAGCACCTGATAATAATGTCATTTTATAATATATCCTTATATATAGAAGTATTTTAAATGTGTATATTAAATATACATTAATTATAATACTGATCAGTTTATATAATATATAATATATATTATTATAATTTTATATATATTTATGTTATTAAAATAACATCCGCCTTATTAGGCGGATAGAAATTAATGATAAAAATTATTTTTAATTATATTTAATTAATTGCCATACTTCGCAGTAAAGTATTTAGTTCAGTTTTTTTTAATGTATTGTTATCAACTTTCTTGACTATTACCGCGCAGTATAATTGTATATTTTTATATTTACTAGAAGGTAAAGTTCCCGAGATTACCACTGATCCAGAAGGAACACGTCCGTATAATATTTTTCCCGTTTCTCGATCATAAATTTTAGTACTTTGACCAATATATACGCCCATAGAAATAACTGAATTTTTTTCTACAATTACACCTTCGACTATTTCAGATCTCGCACCAATAAAACAATTATCTTCTATAATAGTAGGATTATTTTGCAAAGGTTCTAAAACACCGCCTATACCTACACCGCCAGATATATGGACATTACAACCGATTTGTGCGCATGAACCAATAGTTGCCCAAGCGTCAACCATAGTATTTTGACCTATATAAGCTCCAATATTTACAAAACTAGGCATTAATACAACATTTTTACCAACAAAAGCACCGAACCGAACTATTGAATTAGGAACTATTCGTACGGAATCGTTAACGAATTGTGATTCACAATAATCTTTATATTTTAGAGGTATTTTATCATAAAAAACATTATTTGATGTTTTTATAACTTTATTGTTTTTAGAATACAAATATAATAATACACATTTTTTTATCCATTGATGTGTAATCCAAGTATTATGGATTTTTTCTGCAATTCTAATAGTTCCGGAATTTAATTGTGATATTGTATCATTAATATAGGATTTTTCATTTTTTGTAATTTTATAATTATGTTTCTTAATTTTTTTTTCAAATATTTCTTCTATATGATCTCGTATTCTTGTCATATGTATTGTTGACCTATTATGATTGCATAATGATTTCATTATTTAAAATATAATATAGTAATAAAATTATCAAATAAACTTTAAAAATATTTTTTGAAAAATTTAAAATTTTTGTATATACTTAAAATAATTTTTTTACACATTTTATGTATTAATAAAAATTTTTGGAATTTTTTCGTTTTCTTGATGTGTTATGATTTCACATCCAATATCGGTCACTAAAATAGTGTGTTCATATTGAGCGGATAAACCACCGTCTTTAGTTTTTATTGTCCATCCGTCTTCCATACATTTTGTATGGGAAGATTTTTCATTCACCATAGGTTCTACGGTAAAAACCATACCTTCTCGCATGATTGTAGAATCATTTTTATTATAAAAATGTAAAATATATGGTAAATCATGAAAATTTTTTCCTATTCCATGTCCACAATATTCTTTTACTATAGAAAATTTATTTTGTTCTACATATTTTTGAATAATTTTTCCAATATTATTGATTCGAGCGCCATGTTTTATACATTTTAATGATAAATATAGACTATTTTGAGCAATTTTACATAATAGTTTATTTTTTTTATTTATTGGACCTACTGAAAACATTTTAGATGCGTCAGTGTAATAATTATTTTTAATGACCGATACATCTATATTGACAATGTCTCCGGTTTTTAAGAATGATTTTTTATTTGGAATTCCATGACATATAACATCATTAACGGATATACATATAGATTTAGGGAAATTATTGTATCCTAAACATGCTGGAATAGCTTTTTTAACGTGCGTTATATAATGATGACAAATTTTATTTATTTCTTCGGTTGATATATCAGGTATTATGTACGGTTGAATCATTTCAAGTACATTAGCTGTTATTTTTCCTGATATTCGTATTTGTTGAAGATCGTATTTATTTTTTAATATATTTTTCATATTGAAAATAATAATTTATTTGTTATTTAATGAGTTATAAAAATTTTTATATTTGAGGTAATAATCAATGTTGTATGTAAATGTTAAATAAAATTAATAGTATGAATTGTATTAAAAATATAAAAAAAACGATATAAATAATATTATTATATTGTGATATAATATATTTTGTATAAAATATGTAGGATAGAATTTTTTTGCTTGATAAATTCTAGTAATTAACAATAGTAAATATATTTACTATTGTTAATTCTATAAGTATAAATACTTTTATTAAGATAATTTTATTGTCATATTGATGCATATATTATTATATTAACATATTTTTTTTTATTTTAAAATTTATAGGAGAATAGTAATGGATATTCCTTTAATGAAGAATATGATTAAAGCTGGTGTTCATTTTGGACACCAAACACGATATTGGAACCCAAAAATGAAACCGTTTATTTTTGGTATTAAAAATAAAGTACATATTATTAATTTAGAAAAAACTTTGCCGTTATTACAATCCGCTATTATTGCGCTTCAAAAAATTATTCAACGTAATGGAAAAATATTATTTGTTGGAACTAAGCAATCTGCTAGACCAGGAATTAAATACATTGCGTTATCATGTCGTCAATTTTATGTGAATCATCGATGGTTAGGTGGTATGCTAACAAACTGGAAAACAGTCAGACAGTCAATTCATAAGTTACAAGATTTAGAAAAACAATCTATGGATGGTACATTTGAAAAATTAACAAAAAAAGAAGTTTTATTACGAACACGATCTTTACATAAATTAGAAAATAGTTTGGGTGGAATTAAAAATATGGGCGGTTTACCTGATGCAGTTTTTGTAATTGATACCACGCATGAACATATAGCTATCCAAGAAGCTAATCATTTAGGTATACCGGTATTTGCTGTAGTTGATACTAATTCGAGTCCTGAAGGTGTTAATTATATAATTCCTGGTAATGATGATGCAATTAGATCTATTAATTTATATTTAAGTATTTTATCTGATTCTTTATCTAAAGGCTACGAATCAAAACAAGAATCGTTAATTTTAAAAAAAAGATTACAGGAATCGTAATTTTAATGTTTTTAAAACAACATAACAATCATGTTAATATTGGATAATTGATATCATGGAAATTTCGAAAAAATTAATACAAGAATTGCGTATTAAAACTGGATCCGGATTTATGAATTGTAAAGTTGCTTTGCAGAAATCAAAAGGTAATATTGCAAATGCGATTGATTATTTAAGAACTGTAGGCGCCTGTATTGCGGATAGTAAAATAACACGTAAAACATTATGCGGACGAATATTTTTATATCAAGATAAATCTATTGCTGTATTATTAGAATTAAATTCAGAAACTGATTTTGTAGCAAATAATAATGAGTTTAAAATTTTTGGACAAACTGTAGTAGATTATGCCGGTATAAATAAATTGTTTGCTTTAAATGATTTAAATAATATTTTTAATGAACAAAGAATTTCTTTAATTGCTAAAATTCATGAAAATATTATTATTCGTAGAATTCAATATACTACAGGAAATATTATTTCTTCATATATTCATGCACATAAAATTGGCGTTCTAGTAAACGGGTTGACATTATCACCCATGAAAGATAATAAAGATCAGTATTTTAAATATGTTGCAATGCATATTGCAGCTTCTCGACCGTTGTTTTTATCTGAACAAGATATTCCAAAAGATGTACTGGAACGGGAAACACATATTCAACAAAATATTGCAAATAAAACCGGTAAAAATAATTATATAATTAAATCTATTGTTAAAGGACGTGTTGATAAGTTTATTAGTGAAATTACATTAATTCGTCAAAAATTTATTGTAGATCCTACAATTACAATTAATGATTATTTAAAAAAAAATTCTATTTCTATTTGTTCTTATATACGCATGCAAGTTGGAGAAACTACGTCAATTAATTAATATATTTTGATATAAATAAAATTGCGATAATATCGCATTATAAATAATAATATTAACAATTTTTATTAACAATATAGGTTCTAACACTTCATTATGAAAAATAAAAACAAGTATAATAGAATTATATTAAAAATTAGTGGAGAATTTTTAAAAGATAGTATAAATGGCAACATTAATATGATTTTTATTAAAAATTTAACACGACAAATACAGTTACTCACTAAAATCGGCATTAAAATTGGTTTAGTTGTAGGGGGCGGGAATTTATTTAGAGGTTCTGATTTAGAAAAATTAGGTATGCGACGAACCGTATCAGATCATGTCGGGATGTTATCAACTGTTATTAATGGATTATTACTTTATGAATTTATGAAAAAATATAATATTAAAATTAGAATTTTTTCATCATTGAATTTAGAAGGTATGTGTGAACGATATAGATTAGACGTAGTAAATAGTGCACTAGATGATGGATATGTGGTTGTTTTTTGTGGAGGATTAGGTGTTCCGTTATTTACAACAGATTCAGCGGCATGTATATATGCTATTGAACTTAAAGCGGATATTTTATTGAAAGGGACTAAGGTGGATGGAATTTATTCATCAGATCCGGTTTTTAATACATCAGCTACATTATATCAGACGTTAAGATATACAGAAGTTTTAAATAAAAAATTAAAATTTATGGATTATACGTCAGTAGTGTTGGCTCATGAACATAAATTGCCTATTTTAGTATTTAATATGTATAATCCAAAAATTTTAAATGATATTATCATCAACAATAAACCCGTTGGAACTTTGATTTATAAATAAATTTACTAATATAAATATATTAAATACGGAGTTATAAAAATAAAAAATTATGTTAATTACGTTAAAAGAACGTGTTTATATTCAAATGAATAAAAGTTTTTTATCATTTAATAAAGATTTAAGTAAAGTTCGTACTAATCGTATTTCACCAGATTTGTTAGACAATGTGTATATAGATTATTATGGTACGTCTACTGCACTAACACAGTTATCTAATATCATTGTAGAACAAAATAATATTTTAAAAATTACTTTATTTGATGTGTCTATTAAAGAGATTGTAGAAAAAACAATTATTAACTCTAATTTAGGATTAAATCCTGTATCTACTAATTCATGTATCCGTATTCCTGTTCCAGCTTTAACAGAATCTCGGAGAAAAGAATTTATTAAAATTATTAATCATGAAGCAGAACATGCACGGGTATCTATTCGAAATATTAGAAGAGAAGCAAATGATAGAATAAAAAGATTATTAAAAAAAAAAGAAATTACTCAAGATATAGCTCGAGAATTAAAACAAAATATTCAACAAAATACCAATTTGTTTATAAAAAAAATAAATGATATAACTATTATTAAAGAAAAAGAATTATTAATAATTTAGTTATTAATTTTTAATTTTAATGATGAAAAATAATAATCATATTTATTAAAAAATTTAATATTTAATATTTTATATTTTATATAGGAACGTAACACTTATATGTTATTAAAAAAAATTTTTTTTGTATGTTGTTTATGTTTTTCTATGTCTGTTTCCGCTGCAAATATAAAACATATTAAACGTATTTCGATACGTGGAATTCAAAATATATCTGCAAATAATATATTACGAACTGTACAATGTAATTTAGTAAAAGATAATACATCTATTAATGTTTCTAAGACGCTATCCTGTTTGTTAAAAACTAATCATTTTATTCACATTAATACCTGTAAATTAAATGATACTTTAGTATTTTCAGCACAAGAACATCCTATTATTAGAAATATTAGTATATCCGGAATTAATGATAAACAATGTAAATATTATACTGCATTATTGAGAAAATTTAATATTAAAAAAAATAGATTTTTTTATATATTTAATTTTAAGAAGTTTTGTTGGTATTTAAAGAAATCATATGAACTAAATGGATATTTTAATGTTTATTGTACTCTAAAAATTATACGCTATTCTAATAATACGGTTCAATTAAAAATCATGTTACATAATGGACCAGAATTATGTATATCAAAAATCATGGTTCATGATAATAAAATTTTTTCTAAAAGAAAATTATTACAAAATTTACCTCAATATCAGGATAGTTTATTGTGGAATTTTTTTGAATATCATAAATATGATAGTATGAGTTTTAAAAAATCTTTACATGCTTTATATGATTTTTATACGCATAACGGATATTTAGATTTTAAAATTAATAAAATAAAAAAATGTTACTCAACAAATAAGAAAGATATTAATGTTAAAATTAACATTAACGAGGGATCACAATATCATATTAAAAAAATTTTTATAAATACATGTGATAATTTATGTGTAGGAGTATCGGTCAATGATATAAAAAAAAATTTATTAAATATGCCTTATTGTACGGCCGTGATAAGTCAAGCCAAAAAAGATTTTAAAAACTTATTTTTAAAAAAAGGTTTATTGAATACTCGTGTTTTATTGCATACAGAATTAGATAAAAAAAATCATGTAGTATTTTTATATGTTGTAATAGATTCAAAAAAACAATTTTTTATTAAAAATATATTTTTTTCTGGAAATTATGATATAGAACATAAATTTTTAAATAAATTTATGTATAAACATAAAAATGATTTTTTTGATATTAATCTAATTAAGCAAGCTTGTGATAGTATGTTTAATACTGATTTATTTAATGATTTAAATGTGTACGCAACAAATAAAATATATGATAATAAAGTTGATGTTTATTTTTCTTTTAAAGAAAATGATAATACTAGAAATATAAATATATCAACTAATTATCAAAAAGGTAGAGGTCTTTTACTACAGTTATTATTAATAGAAAAAAATCTTTTTAATACCGGAAATCAATTATATGTTAAAATGTTACGAAATGTTTACGATACTCGTTTAAAAATTCATTTATTAAGGCCTTTGAGTGTGTTTAAAAATTTTTTTTTTAAATCACACGCTTTTGTTAATTGTATTCATGAAAAGTATGCTGTTCATAATAATTATATTAATAAATTATTTGGATGCAGTACTTCAATATATACACCGACAATAAAACACAAAAAATTTTCTATATTATGCGGATATGAAAAAGTACAAATTTTTTGTATATCTCCTCATGTTGCGGCGCTAAAATATTTAGCATCCCTTCCAAAAGATTTTTTTTTAAATTCACAAATAAATAATTTTCGTGTAAATGATTTTTTTATTAAATATAAATTCGATTTTAATAATATACGGACAAAAGATTTTTATAAAATAGGAACACATATAAAATTTATAGGTAAACTAATGTTACCTTATTCTGATAATTTTTATCATAAAATATTATTTAAAATAAATCAATATTTTCCTTTAGAAAATATGTATGATCTTATGGTACATAATTTTTTAGAATTTGGATCCGGATTAACGTTAAGTAAGAATGCTTTTCCGTTTTATGAGAATTATCAGTTTAATAAAAAAACAAGAAAAAGTGGTTTTCGAGATAATTCTATTGGTCCGGTAGCTATATACTATAAAAATAGTATTCAGACTGTTAGTGATTCAAAAAAACATGTTGTATCAAAATTTTATTCTTCCGCGGATTCTATAGGTGGAAATATGATGATACATGCTAATTCAGAATTATTATTTCCAGAAGTTAGAATCTTAAAAAAAATTTTTCAGTTATTTCAAGCAGGTGTATTTTTAGATGCCGTAAATATTTGGGATACTAATTGGAAAAATAATGTTGCATTATATTCTATAAAAAATGCTATAACTAATATAAAGCCTGATGATATACATTTATCTGCTGGTACTTTTATCCGTTTAAGTTCTATATTTGGTCCCGTTACTTTTACATATGCATTTCCGTTATATCCATATCATTTACCACGTCATTGTTTAAATAGATTTAGTTCTAATTTTGTATAATATTTTTATAAATTTTTATCATAATTATTATAAACAGTAATTATACTGTTATTTTTGTAAGGTAAAATACGTCATTATGAACAATATCATAGATGATCAATATACTTTTAGTTTAAAAGATATTTTACGAATTTTGCCACATCGATTTCCTTTTTTACTAATTGATAAAATATTAGATTTTAAAAAAAATATATATATACGCGCCTTAAAAAATATCACTGTAAATGATTTTTTTTTTTGTGGTCATTTTCCAAAAAAATTTATTTTTCCAGGTGTATTGATTATAGAATCCATCGCTCAATCGTGTGGTATATTACTTTTTTATTATAAAAAAAATAATTGTATTAAAAAAAAAATTTGCTGTTTAACCGGTATATATAATACACGGTTTATTCATCCAGTATATCCTGGCGATCAAATGATCATAAAAACATGTTTTAAAAAACAATTAGGTGGTATTTATTTATTTAAAGGTATAGTAACAGTAAAAAAATTGATTGTATGTCAGTCTACTCTTTCATTATCATTTTTATGAAATTATATTTATATTAAGAAATAATTAGAATTTTTTTATTTGGTAAAACATATAGTTTTATTTATTAAAAATATAAAATGATTAAAATCAATATATTTATATATTTTATATACTATATTTAATTTTTGTTGAATTAAAGGTTAATTTTATCTAATAATCTTAGAAATATTAAAGTTATTAATTATATTTATTTATTTATTTAAAAGGATATATATTGGTATATAGTTTTTTATAAATTAAATTTAATAAGATTTGTATCTTTGATTTTATTTTTATATCTACTATTTAGGTTAAATATGCGTTTAAATAATTTTGTACACCTACGTATCCATAGCGATTATTCAATGATGGATAGTATCGTAAAATTAGAAAAATTAATACAATATGCAAAAAATATGAACATGATATCCTTAGGTATTACTGATGTAAATAATTTGCATGGTATTATTAAATTTTATTTATTGGCTCGTCAAGCTGGTATTAAACCTATTATTGGTGTTGATATTGTGATTAAATCAAACATTATGAATGGTATGAAGTGTAATTTAACTTTGCTAGCTGCTGATAATTATGGTTATAAAAATATTATGGAATTATTATCTGAATCGTATAAGTTAGGATATGATAACAAGTTTGGGTTAACAGTGGAGATAGATTGTTTATTAAAATTTAAACGTGGATTATTAATTTTATCTGGAGGTATAAACGGAGATGTTGGTCAATGTATATTTAAAAATAATATAAATTTATTAAATCGTTGCATTTCTTTTTATAAAGAAAATTTTCCGAATAAATATTATTTAGAAATTTCTCGTATTGGAATGTCACGAGAAGAAGAATATATTAAATATATTAAATATATTTCTGATACACATTCTTTACCAATAGTAGCTACTAATGAAGTTTTATTTTTAAAGAAAAGTGATTCATATGTTCATAGGATTAAAGTTGCTATTTATAAAAAAAAAACTATTGCTGATCCAAAATTTATTTATAAATATACAATAAATCAATATTTAAAAAATCAAAATGAAATGATTAATATTTTTCATGATTATCCTGAATCAGTCATCAATAGCCTAGAAATTATAAAACGATGTAATGTTATTATTCCGTCCGGTTCTTATTTTTTACCTGTTTTTCCTACAGGTTTAGTAGATTTATATAAATTTTTTATAGAAAAAGCAAGTATGGGTTTAGAGGCGCGTTTAATAAATATTTTTCCTGATCCGATAGATAGAAAGATAAAAAAAAAAATATATTTTTCTAGATTACATCATGAATTATTAATTATAAAAAAAATGGGATTTGCTGGTTATTTTCTTATTGTAATGGAATTTATTCGGTGGGCTAAAAGCAAGCATATACCTGTCGGTCCAGGAAGAGGATCTGGCGCAGGATCTTTAGTTTCGTTTGCTTTAAATATCACAGAAATAGATCCTTTACAATTTAATTTATTGTTTGAACGATTTTTAAATCCTAATCGCATTTCTTTACCAGATTTTGATATTGATTTTTGTATGGACAAAAGAGATTTAGTAATTGATCATGTAATGAAAAAGTACGGTCGTGATTCAGTGTCGCAAATTATTACTTTTGGTACAATGGCCGCTAAAGCTGTTATTAGAGATGTCGGAAGAGTGTTAGGCTATCCATATGGATTAATAAATAAAATTTCTAAATTAATACCGTTAGATCCTAAAATGACTTTAAAAAAAGCATTTTTTATGAAAAAAGAATTAATAGATTTATATGATCATAATGATGATATTAAATTATTAATTAATATAGCTAAAAAATTAGAAGGAGTAATTCGTAATATAGGTAAACATGCAGGAGGAGTAGTTATTTCGCCTACTAAAATTTCTGATTTTGTACCAATATTATGCGATTCAAAAGGAAAAAATCAAGTTACACAATTTGATAAAAATGACATTGAATTTGTCGGTTTAGTAAAATTTGATTTTTTAGGCCTAAAAACTTTAACAATGATTGATATGATAGTTAAAATGATTAATATTAAAAATATACGTTTTAAAAAAAAAAAATTTTTTATTAATCAAATTGATTTACAAGATAAAAAAAGTTTTTTATTATTAAATAAATTTGAAACAACTTCTATTTTTCAATTAGAATCATTAGGTATGAAAAATTTAATTAAACGTTTAAAACCTGATTCTTTTGAAGATATTGTTTCCTTAGTAGCTCTTTATCGGCCCGGCCCACTACAGTCAGGCATGGTGGATAATTTTATAAATCGTAAACATGGTAATGAAGTTATTTCATACCCGGATCATAAATGGCAACATGAATGGCTGAAACCTATATTAAAATCAACATATGGAATTATTTTATATCAAGAACAGGTAATGCAAATTTCTCAAGTGTTATCAAATTTCACTCCCAGTGAAGCTGATATTTTAAGAAGAGCTATGGCTAAAAAAAATCCTAAAGAAATGCTAGAACAAAGGAAGTTATTTCAATCAGGTGCTTGTAAAAATTCCATTAGTTTACGGTTATCTAATAAAATTTTTGATTTATTAGAAAAATTTTCCGCGTATGGTTTTAATAAATCACATTCCGTAACATATGCTTTGTTAGCATTTCAAACTTTATGGTTAAAATCTAATTATTCTGCTGAATTCATAGCATCTGCTATGACTTTAGAGATGACGCGTACCAATAAAATTGTTAATCTATTTTATGATTCACGTCGTATGAATTTAACGATTCTTTCACCGAATATAAATTTTAGTAATTATTCTTTTTCTGTTAATGAGCACGGAGAAATACTTTATGGTTTAGGTGCTATAAAAGGATTAGGTAAATCTTCTGTTGATATCATCTTGCATGAAAGAGATCAACAAGGCGGATTATTTTCTGATTTTTTAGATTTGTGTGTTCGTTTGCTTTTAAAAAAAGTAACAAATCATATTTTTGAGATATTAGTAATGTCAGGAACATGTGATTGTTTTAATATATGTCGCGTTCAGTTATTTAATAATATTAAAGATATAATAAAGATTGCTAAACAAAAAATTTTATCTATACAAACTCAACAACATGATTTATTTCATTTAAATCATTTAAATATACAAATATTTTCAAAAAAAAATCATCAAAATAATTTTGAATTATTACATGAAAGATTTAATAATATTATCTCTACGATTTTAAAATGGGAACGAGAAACACTGGGGTTATATTTAACTCATCACCCTATTAAAAATTTTGTAAAGGAAATAGAATATTATACTGCCGGTGTCAGATTACACGACTGTTTATTAAAGAATATGACAGATAGGATTATCATTTCAGGTATTATTTTTTCTGTTAAATCATCATTTACGAAAAATAAAAATAAATTTTATATAATTACTTTAGATGATTCGTATAGTCGTTTAGATATATTTTTTTTTAATAGGTCTCATCATGTTACAGATAAATTATCTTATCAAAAAAATACTATTGTAGTTATTATTGGAAACTTATCATACGATTCTTTTAATAATAGATCCCGTCTTTTAGTACGCAGAATTTATAGTCTTGAAGAATATCGTAATATACGTATGCGAAGTGTTAAAATTTATATTAAACATGATATTATCATGAATAATCAGATATTTAATAAAATATATTATTATTTATCAAATAAAGTATATCCTGGAAATGTATTAATATCTTTTTTTTTAAAAAAAAAACATTATTTCAAACATAAATTATTTGATAAAATTTATCGAATATATCTTGATAATGATTTTTTAAATTATTTAAAAACATTTAAAAAAAATATAATCATTAAATTGAATTTTTATAAATAAATATTAATTATGTAAGTAATTTTATTTATAAATAAGAAAATTATTTTTAATATATTTAAGTAAATAAAATATTAAAGAATTAATTTTTTACAATTATTAAGTGTTATAAAAAATATTTAAATTATATAATGGTTTTAATAAATGGAAGTAATTGTGATATTAAAATTCTTTTTTTTGAATTATTTTTTCTTATATAAAATTCAATCTCTTTTGTTTCAATTGTATTAGAACTAATAATAATTCCATAAGGAATTCCAATTAAATTCATATCAGCAAACATTTTTCCTAAATTTTCTTTTCTGTTATCAAATAAAACATCAATGCAGTTATATTTTAATTTTTTATAAATTAATTTAGCTATATTGTTTATGTTTTTATTTTTATGCATATTTATTGGAATAATAAAGATTTGAAAAGGAGCCACACAATGGGGCCATATAATTCCGTTATTATCATGATTTTGTTCAATAATAGACGAAATAATTCTATTTATTCCGATACCATAGCAACCCATCTGTAATGTTTTTTTATTATGATTTTTATCATATATAGAAAAATTGATATTTTTAGAATATTTTTTTCCAATTTGAAAGATGTGTCCTATTTCAATACTATTTTTTATTTGAAGCTTATTTTTATTTGTATTGTCATAAATAAATTGACTACTATTTTTAGTAGTAATTACTTGATTAAATATTATTTTTTTGTTCCATAAAATTGGAGTTAATTGTTTATCAAACCATTTTTTTTTAATAATAAAATATGGCATATTCACTATTTTAGAATCTACTATTATAAAAATATTTTGATTATCATAAAATTTTTTATCAGTAGTTAACTTATATGTTAAAATCATTTTTTTAGATTTAATAAATTTTATAGGATGTTTGAGAATATCTATACGTTGCAAACTTTCTGTATTTAGAGATGTATACTTATGAATTAATAGGACAGCTATAGAATATTGGGATTGATTAGATTTAGTTTTTATTAAATAAATTTTAATTTTATTTTTTTGTTTATTATATTTATTAATATTAATAGCATCAGTTGAATATTTAGAAAAAATAATTTTATCTTCTCCGATATTAGATATAGCATGAAATTCATGAGATATAGATCCTCCCATAATTTTTGAGTCCGCTTCAATAATTTTAAAATCGAGTTGTAATTTTTTAAATATTTTTATATAAATGTTTTTAACGGTTTCGTATGTTTTTTGTAGTGAATGAGTATTAATATGGAATGAATACGCATCTTTCATTAAAAATTCTACGGATCGAATAACTCCAAATCTTGGTCTTATTTCATCCCTAAATTTTTTTTGTATTTGATAAAAAACTATAGGTAGTTGTTTATATGAATGAATTTCTTGATGTAATATATGATTAATAGCTTCTTCGTGTGTAGGGCTAAGTATATATTTTTTTTTTCTACGATCTATAATATTAATTAATTCTTTTCCATATAATTGTGTTCGTCCACTTTGATCCCATAATTTTTTTGGTTGTATAATAGGCATACAAAGTTCCATATATCCATGTTGATCTAATACATCAGAAATAATTTTTATTATTTTTTTAATTACTCGATACCCTGTAGGTAACCAAGTATATATTCCGGAAGATAACATTCGTATCATTCCAGAACGTAACATTAATTGGTGGCTTATTGACTCTGTATTTGCAGGAACTTCTTTCATAGTAGAAAGTAAATATTTAGTAGTAAACATGTTAAGTTTCCGGAATATAATAGATATATATTCTATAAATTAATAGAAGTAATTTTTACTATAAATTAGTAAATTAAATTTAATTTTATAAGTAATTTGTTGAATATAATTTATTTTTAAATCGATGATGAATTTTATTTAATATTTTGTTAAAAACAGTAAATGTATTCTTCTATATATATTGTTATTGTGATAATTATTAAAAAATAATAAAATGTAAATATATTATTTATTGATACTATTTTTTACGATTTTTAATCGTAATAAAGAAATTTTATTTTATATAACATTGATATATTAGGTATGTATATAAATTTATTATATAAATAATATTTATTAAAATAAATAATTTAATTAAAATAAATATAAATTTATTTATCAGTAAAATAACAAATGTAGTTAGTAATAGATATTAAATATAGTAATAAATAGTTATTATACATAAAACTAAATTGATTTGTATCAAGGTATAAATATATGAATTATAGCTTAAATGAAGATAAAACTGAAGCTGCAACTCCACATAAAATCAAAAAATTTCAAGAAAAGGGAGATGTTCAGCATTTATTTGATCTAAATTCTTTTTTTATTTTGTTTTTTTTTTGTTGTATATTTTATATCAATAAAAAATTTATTTTTTTACATTTATTAAAACTATTTATATTGAATTTAACATTTGAAAAAAAAATTATTAGTCAACCTCAATTATTTTTTTTACAAATATTACAGCATATAAAAATTTTTATTTTTTATTTTTTAATATTGTTTTTAGGAATATTATTTATATTAATGTTTTCACCTATTTTTATTCAAGGAAATATAGCGCAAATTAGATTTTTAAAAATTAGTTTCAATTCTTTAAATGTTGTAAATAATTTTAAAAAAAGAAATTTATTTGATATAGTAATTAATTTTACATCTAATTTGATAAAAATAATAATGATTATTATTATTACTTTGATATTTATGTGGAATCATTATTATTATATTGATAATTTTTATAAAAATTCATTATCAAAAAATATATTTATTGGTTTTTCTTGGATTTATAAATATATTTTATTAATTTTATTAATAGTAGGTATTATAGCTATTATTGATTCTATCATAAAATATTTTCAATACTTTAATAAACTTAACATGACTGTTCAAGAAATAAAGAACGAACAAAAAGAGATAGAAGGAAATGTATTAATTAAACAGAGAATTCAATTTTTAATGCGACGACAATCATTACATAGATTTTCTGTAACTGACTTAATAAAATCAAATGTAATTATTTTTAACGCTAAAAATTGTGCGATAGCAATATATTATGATCCAATCACTAAATCTTCCCCTAAAATACTTTTTAAAGGATTGGAAAAATTGTCTAGTTATATAGTTGAAATTGCACGCAAATATGATATTCCAATTTTTATTTCTAACTCTTTAGCAATTTATTTGTATAATCATTCCACTAGCGATAATCAGATTCCAAGTATTTTATATCCATCAATATCTAAAATTTTAGCGTGGGCATGGCAACTTAAACGTTGGAAACAATATGGTGGTATATATCCAACAATGCCAATTATATTTTTTAACAAGCAATAAATTATGTTATTAGGAGAATAATTATTAATGCGAAAATTATCTATTTTATTAAAATTTTTTAATAAAATCAATAATATGAGTTTGTATTCTTTATTTACTCCATCATTAATTTTAATGATTTTAAGTATGCTTATACTACCTTTACCATCTTTTGTTTTGGATTTATTTTTTACTTTTAATATTATTGTTTCAATAATTATTTTAATTGTTTCTATGTTTGTTACTGATGTATTAAGTTTTTCTTCGTTTCCGATAGTCTCGTTATTTTCTACATTATTGCGATTATCTTTAAATGTTGCTTCTACGCGTGTTATTTTATTAAACGGACATATGGGATTGTATTCTGCTGGTCATGTTATTGAATCATTTGGAGTTTTTTTAATTGGTGGAAATTTTTTTATTGGAATTATTGTTTTTATTATTTTAATAATTATAAATTTTATTGTGATTACTAAAGGTTCCGGAAGAATTGCAGAAGTAGGAGCTAGATTTATTTTAGATGCTATGCCTGGAAAACAAATGGCCATAGATGCTGATTTAAATGCCGGTATTATTTCTGAAAAAGAAGCTAAAAAAAGACGTATGAATGTATATAAAGAAGCTGATTTTTACGGGTCAATGGATGGATCCAGTAAATTTATTCGAGGTGATGCTATCGCTGGTATTATAATTATAATAGTAAATATTATAGGTGGATTAATTGTAGGAATGATTCAACATAATATGTCATTTTTACAAGCAGCTCAAATATACAGCATATTAACTATTGGAGATGGTTTAGCCGCTCAAATTCCTTCTTTAGTTATATCAATAGCTTCCGGTGTTCTTTTAACGCGGATTGGATCTGAAAAAATCAATGTTAGTGAACAAATAATTAGTCAGATTTTTAATAATTCTCAAGTTATATTTTTAAGTGGTATTGTATTTAGTATGATCGGTTTAATACCTGGAATGCCTAATTTTATATTTTTATTTTTTTCTATTAGTTTATTAATACTTTCATGGTATTTATATAGTAAAAATAATGTAAAAAAAAGTTTTTCTAAAATAGAAAATATAAAAGAAAATAAAATATTAATTTTTTCGTGGAACGATATTCAATTTGAATATTTAATTGCTTTAGAATTAAGTTCTATTTTTTTTCAATCTGCTTATCAAGATAAACATGATTATTTATTAAAAAAAATATATTTCTTAAGAAAAAATATTGCTAAAGATTTTGGATTTTTAATTTCTGATATTCATCTTATTCATAATTGTAAGTTAGAAGATGGACAGTATAAAATTTTAATTAAAGGAGTAGAACATGGATGTGGACATATTTTTTTAGATAAATTATTAGTTATTAATAATAATATTAGTACAGTTACTATTCCAGGAATTCAAGTAAAAGAACCAGTATTTGATCTTCCTGCTTTTTGGATTGACTCTAATAATAAAGAAATAATTATTAAAAAAAAACTATTAATTGTAAAACCTATTTCGGTAATTATTACACATATTAATAAAATTATTAGAAAAAATTTATATGATTTATTTGGTTTTCAAGAAACACAACAATTATTAGATCGTATTTCACAAATTTATCCACGTTTAGTAGAGTGTTTAATACCTAATATAATATCAGTTACAATATTACAAAATATTTTGCAAAATTTATTATACGAACATATATCTATTAAAGATATTAGAACAATTTTAGAAACGTTAATAAAATACGGTAATAGTATGAAAAACGATGTTGACAAACTTACTAATATTATTCGAATTGCGTTACGTAATTTTATTACACAAAAATTTTTTTTAAATGCTCTTAATATTCATGTAATTGGATTAAGTCCAAAAATAGAATGTATTTTGTTAAAAATAATTAATACTAAAGGTAGTCAATTAGAACCTTTATTTTCGGAAAAATTAATTAAACAAGCTAAATTATCGATTGTCATTCAAAAAAAAAATAAATCTCCATTAGTATTATTAGTTCGTCCTGAATTACGTAGTTTATTAGTAAAATTATTTATTACCAGTGTACCGGAATTAACAGTTTTATCATTTTTAGAAATTTCTGAAAATAGAACTATAAAAATAGTTCATACTATTGGTAGATCTCTAGAGTAATTATAATTTTTTATAAATATTATAATTACATCTTTTTAACTGTTTTAATACCTAACAAGTATAATCCTTTTTTAATTATTTTAGCTGTTAAAATAGATAATTTAATTCGACTGACTTTGATGTGTTTTTCTTTTGCGAATATAATAGAACAATTTTCATAAAATTTTGAGAATTGTCCAGCGAGATCGTATAAATATTTACACATCAAATGAGGAGTACCGTATTTTTCTAAATAAAAAACAATTTCTTCAAATTGTAAAATAGTTAATATCAGTTGTCTTTCAAATTTTGAAAAAATTTTAATAGAATATATTTTTGTATTAAAAGATAAATCAGCGTTATTAATAACAGAATGAATTCTTGTATATGCATATTGTATATAAGGCGCTGTATTTCCATTTAAGGATAACATTTGATCCCAATTAAAAACATAATTTGAAATTCTATTTTTCGACAAATCAAAATATTTTATAGCACCAATTCCAATATTTTGAGCAATAGAGTTGATTTCATAATTGTTCATATTCGGGTGTTTTTTTATTATTATTTTTTTTGCTTTATTGATACCTTTGTTTAATAAATCTATTAATTTAATTGTTTTTCCATGACGTGTTTTAAAAGGTTTATTATTTTTACCTAAAATCATTCCAAACGTATGATGTTCTAATAATATGTTATTTGGTATATATTGCGCTAATTTCGCTATCTCCCATACTTGTTGAATATGTTGTTTTTGTCGATTATCAATATAATAAATAATTCTATTTGCTTTTAGTACATTACATCTATATTTTATACACGCAATGTCCGTGGTTACGTATAAAAAGGCTCCATCTTTTTTTTGTATAACAACTCCCATTTTTTTACCTAGACGATTTTTAAATTGATTCAGATAAACAATAATAGAACCTTTGTGATTAACAGCAATTTTTTTTTTTTTAAGATCAGTTATAATTTCTGACAACATAAAGTTGTAGAAACTTTCTCCACGAATATCTTGGTTAGTAAGAGAAATATTTAATTTTTTATATATTAAATTATTTTTTTGTATAGTATGTTTTACAAGTAAATTCCATATTTTTAAACAATCTTTATTTTTTTTTTGTAAATTAACTACATTTGTTTCAGTTTTTTTTACAAAACGCGGATCTGTTTGATATCTTAAATTTGCTTGTTTATAAATTTTTTCAATTTTTTCAAGAGAAATATGTGACATCTGTTGTAATTGTGTAATTACGATTCCAAATTGTATACCCCAATCACCAATGTGATTTTGTCGTATTACAGTATGACCTAAAAATTCCATTAATCGAGCTGTTACGTCACCTAGGATAGTAGATCGTAAATGTCCTACATGCATATCTTTAGCTATATTAGGTGAAGAATAATCGATAATAATTGTTTGTGGATTTTTTGTAAATATATTAAAGTTTTTTTTATTATACATTTTATTGATGTATTTACATAACCAATCTGATTGTAAGGTTATATTGATGAATCCTTGTTGCGGAACTGATATTTTTTCATAGACATTAGATTTAATTAAATCATTAGCAATATTAACAGCGAGTTGATATGAAGAAGATGGTATTTTATTTTTTAATTTAATAATTCCGTTTACTTGATAATCAATTTCATTTTTTTTTATATTTTTTCGAATAATAGGATCAAAACTTTTCGGAATATTATATTTTGTACAAATTTTTTTGATTTTTTTTGTTAAAAATTTTTGAATATTCATAAGCGCACCAATATTGATGGTAATACATATATGTTTAGTAATATATGAATGGATTATAATAATAAACTGAAAAAACTATTTAATAGTAATTATTATATAGTAATTCTTAATTATTGTAAAAATTATCCCCCAGATCTTTAATAGAAAAAATAACAAGTTTATTATTATAGATTAATAATTTTTTAAGTTAGTTATTATTAAATAATTCTTTTATAATAAATAGTATATATTTTTAATAAAATTAAAATTTTTATAAATTAAAAAAAAATATGTTGACTTTTTTGTAAAAAACTATAAGATAGATCTTGTAACAAAAAACGTTCTTTAAAAAAATATTTCAGAAAATTTTTGTGGGCACATGAAAATTAAATGTTCAGATACAAATTATTCATTATTAATTTTAATATAAAAAAAAATTAGTTTTGTAATAAAAGTTATACGTAAATGAAGAGTTTGATCATGGCTCAGATTGAACGCTGGCGGCAAGCCTAACACATGCAAGTCGAGCGGCAGCGGGAAAATATTTATATTTTTGCCGGCGAGCGGCAAACGGGTGAGTAATATCTGGGGATCTACCTAAATGAGGGGGATAACTATTGGAAACGATAGCTAATACCGCATAATGTTGAGAAACTAAAGCAGGGGATCGGTCTTTTTTGAAGACCTTGCGCGTTTAGATGAACCCAGACGAGATTAGCTAGATGGTAAGGTAACGGCTTACCATGGCAACGATCTCTAGCTGGTCTGAGAGGATGGCCAGCCACACTGGAACTGAGACACGGTCCAGACTCCTACGGGAGGCAGCAGTGGGGAATATTGCACAATGGGCGCAAGCCTGATGCAGCTATGCCGCGTGTATGAAGAAGGCCTTAGGGTTGTAAAGTACTTTCGTCAGGGAAGAAAGTAATGATGCTAATATCATCGTTAATTGACGTTACCTGAAAAAGAAGCACCGGCTAACTCCGTGCCAGCAGCCGCGGTAATACGGGGGGTGCAAGCGTTAATCAGAATTACTGGGCGTAAAGAGCTCGTAGGCGGTTATTTAAGTCAGATGTGAAATCCCTGGGCTCAACCTAGGAACTGCATTTGAAACTGAATAACTAGAGTTTCGTAGAGGGAGGTAGAATTCTAGGTGTAGCGGTGAAATGCGTAGATATCTGGAGGAATACCTGTGGCGAAAGCGACCTCCTGGACGAAAACTGACGCTGAGGTGCGAAAGCATGGGGAGCAAACAGGATTAGATACCCTGGTAGTCCATGCCGTAAACGATGTCGACTTAGAGGTTGTTTCCTAAGAGAAATGACTTCTGTAGCTAACGCGTTAAGTCGACCGCCTGGGGAGTACGGTCGCAAGGCTAAAACTCAAATGAATTGACGGGGGCCCGCACAAGCGGTGGAGCATGTGGTTTAATTCGATGCAACGCGAAAAACCTTACCTGGTCTTGACATCCATAGAATTTTGTAGAAATATAGAAGTGCCTTCGGGAACTATGAGACAGGTGCTGCATGGCTGTCGTCAGCTCGTGTTGTGAAATGTTGGGTTAAGTCCCGCAACGAGCGCAACCCTTATCTTTTGTTACCAGCGGTTCGGCCGGGGACTCAAGGGAGACTGCCGGTTATAAACCGGAGGAAGGTGGGGACGACGTCAAGTCATCATGGCCCTTACGACCAGGGCTACACACGTGCTACAATGGTACATACAAAGAGAAGCAACTCTGCGAAGATAAGCAAACCTCATAAAGTGTATCGTAGTCCGGACTGGAGTCTGCAACTCGACTCCACGAAGTCGGAATCGCTAGTAATCGTGTATCAGAATGTCACGGTGAATACGTTCCCGGGCCTTGTACACACCGCCCGTCACACCATGGGAGTGAGTTGCAAAAGAAGCAGGTTTCCTAACCAAATTTTGGAGGGCGCCTACCACTTTGTGGTTCATAACTGGGGTGAAGTCGTAACAAGGTAACCGTAGGGGAACCTGCGGTTGGATCACCTCCTTAAAATATAAAACATTTGATTCGATCGTGCCCACAGAAATTTTCTGATTTATTATAGTAAAACAGGCTTGTAGCTCAGCCGGTTAGAGCACACCCCTGATAAGGGTGAGGTCGGTGGTTCAAATCCACTCAGGCCTACCATATATATTATAAGGGGCTATAGCTCAGCTGGGAGAGCGCCTGCTTTGCACGCAGGAGGTCAGCGGTTCAATCCCGCTTAGCTCCAATATTATTGGAATAATATTTATTTTAAATAAATTTATTTTAAATAATTTATATATTTTTATTCTGTAATTTTTTAATGAACGTATTTTTATAATGAATAATATAAATAAATCTAGAAAAGTGGTTCTAGATATAGAAACTACCGGAATGAATAAGACCGGTTTTTTGTATTTAAATCATAAAATTATAGAAATTGGAATTATTGAGCTTATTAATAGAAAATATACTGGACGATATCTACATTATTATCTAAATCCAGATCGTGGTATTGAGCAAGAAGCGTATAAAATTCATGGAATCTCTTTACATCAATTAACCGATAAACCTAGATTTAAAGATATTTATTTAAATATTATAAATTTTATAAAAAAATCAAAAATTATAGTTCATAATTCTATTTTTGATATTAATTTTTTAGATTACGAATTTAGTCAATTGAATATTGGAATTAAAAAAATTCGAGAATTTAGTGATATTATAGATACATTGGAAATGGCAAGAAAATTATATCCTGGAAAAAAAAATAATTTAGATGCTTTATGTCGTAGATATAATATAATAAATCCTCGTAACAAGGTACACGGAGCTTTGTTAGACGCTAAGATATTAATGAAAATATATCTACACATGACGAGTAGGCAAAAAGAAATATTTTTTACAAAAAAATATAGAACTGAAATAATTCCACCTATATCAAATAAAAAACTTAATGATAAATTATCAAAAATATTATTTGCATCTAAATTAGAAAATAAAAAGCATATAAAATATATGCGAAGTATGAATAAAGATTTGATTTAACTATTAATGTGAATTTTTTACTTAAATTAAGTTAAATGTAGATATTTTTATTAATTAATTAAAAGGTGCGGTAGTTCAGCTGGTTAGAATATCGGCCTGTCACGCCGGGGGTCGCGGGTTCGAATCCCGTCCGCACCGAAATTCATTATTTTAATTAAATTTACAATTTATATTGTAAAAAATATTTATATATAAATATATTCGGACAATATACTTATGAAATGTAATAATAGTCTTGATAAGTTATCTTCTAATAGAATAAATCAAGATAAAAATAACAAAGATATAGAAAATTATGAAGAATTTTTACAACAAAAAAAATTAAAAAAATTACATTTGCAACAAGATATAATAAATGATTCTAAATATTATGCTGATAAATTATTAAATTTTGAAGTAAGATTACACAAGAAAATTAATAATACATATAACTTTTTTCTTGAAAAATATTTTCTATCAATTTTGCCAGTTGTCGATAGTATAGATGCGTCAGTTCATTTATTGGAATCTTCAAATAAAAATAATTCAGAAATATATGTATATCTTAAAGATATACAAAAAAAATTTATATATTTATTTTCAAAATATAAAATATCAATTATTAATGCTATTGATATTCCATTTAATCCCGAATTTCATCAAGCAATATCTATTGATTTTTCCGGAAAGTATAAAAATAATTATATTTCTTATGTTATTCAACCAGGATACTCAATTAATAATAGATTATTAAGACCTGCATTAGTATCAGTTTCTCAAATTAAATAAAAATATAATTAACATATATACATTTAAAAATAATAATTGTATTTAAAATAAAATAAGGAAAAATATTAAATCATAATAAAAAAAAAAAAAGTTTTTTTTAATAAAAAGGTAAGCTATAATTTTATTATAGAAAAAACTATTACTGCTGGTCTTGTATTGCAAGGCTGGGAAGTAAAATCAATTCGAGCAGGATATGTTCAAATTACGGCAGGATATATTATAATTAATAGAAATGAAATATATTTAATCGGAACATATATTCAACCATTAGCTAATACTACTAATTTTTCTTTATGTCAAACAGACCGTATTCGAAAATTATTATTAACAAAAAAAGAAATTGAAATTATTATGTTATATAATACGAAAAAAGGATATACAATTATTCCTTTAAAAATATTTTGGAATAAATCTTGGTGTAAAATTCAAATTGGTATTGCTAAAGGAAAATCTACTCATGATAAACGATTAGATAAAAAAAATCGTGCTTGGAAAATTGAACAATCTGCTATATATAAGCGTATATCTTTAAATAATAAATATAATTAAATTTTTTAAATATGGGTTTTCATGAGTAGAATGAATATTGATAATTATTGGATGAAAAAAGCATTGAAACAAGCTTATTTTGGAAAAAAAAACGGCGAAATCCCAATTGGATCTATTTTAATTAAAGATAATAAGATTATTAGTTCATCATTTAATTCTTGTATTAAATTGTGTGATACTAGCGCTCACGCTGAATTATTAGCAATAAGAAAAGGTGGTAAAAAATTAAAAAATTATAGGTTATATTACACAACATTGTATGTTACTCATGAACCGTGTTTAATGTGTTCTGCGGCAATTATATCTGCCCGAATATATAGACTAGTGTACGGTTCTTATAGTACTAAAAAATGTAATTTTTCTTATTTCATGAATTTATTATATATTCATCAAATAAAACATCATTTAAAAGATATTACATCCGGAATTTTATTATCTGAATGTTCAGAGTTACTAAAGAAATTTTTTAAAAAAAAAAGATAATTTTTTAAAAAAAAATTAATTTTCCAATATAACTATCGATTGAGTATATTCAGATGTGTCTGTAATACTTAAAAAAATTTTTTTGACTTTTAATTGATGTAATTTGTTTTTAACATATCCGAACATTTTTATATGAGGTTTTCCTGTACGATTATGAACAATTTCACAATTTTTTAAAAACATATTGTTATATATTCCTAATCCCATTGCTTTAGCAGTTGCTTCTTTAGCAGTAAATATTTGAGCTAAAAATTTTTCTTTATGATATATATTGGTATATTCATCTAATTCTGTTTTTGATAAAATCTTGTTAGGTATTGCTATACCATAATTAATAATTAATTTTTTAAAACGCAAGATACTGACCATATCTATCCCTATACCGATGATTGACATCATAACCTCTTTTATTGCTAAATTATAAATTATTTTATTTTATTTTTACTAATATTTTAAAAAAAATTTTTTCTTTTAAAAAATTTTCTATTTTATTTTGCGATCGTATATGACATTGATTAATTTTAGCCCCTTTATATCCGATGATAATTTTTTTATGTTGTATATTTTTAACAAAAATAATACTAGATATAAAATATCTATTATTATTTTGTTGATAAAAATCAGAAATTTCTACTATGAATGAATATACTATTTCTTTATTTACGAGATTCATTAACGTATTCCGGATTATTTCAGCAATCAAGAATTCTTTAGTACACGTAGTTTTTTTAGTATGTACGTGTCTGTGAAATGAAGTTGGTAAGGTTTTTTTAATATAAATTAATAAATTTTTTAAATATATATTTTTTTTTGCTGAAATTAAAAAAATCTCATGATTTACAGTAAGTTTATTAATTTTTTGAATAAATGGTAATAATAATATTTTTTTTTTGATATAATCAATTTTATTGATAACAATAACATAATTATCATTATGTTTTTTAATATATTTTAATAATTTTCTTTCGTGATTAGTCCAAATAAAACTGTTTATAATAAAAATTATAATATTTACTTCATGTATCAAATTAAATGTATCGCGTAATTTCTTTTTTTCTATATTACTATAAATATAGTTAATACCCGGTGAATCAATTAATTCAAATTGTATTAATTTGTCAGTATATATTCCAGTAAGATGAGTTTGAGTTGTATTGGGTTTACGTGAAATTATAGAAATATTGGATTTAATTAATTTATTTAGTAAAGTGGATTTACCTACGTTAGTTCTACCTACTAGTAAAACTTTTCCAAAAATAGTTTCTTTTTTCATGTTATGTATTATTCTACTTCTAATCGAATTAATGCATTTTGAGCTGCATCTTGTTCAGCTTTTCTTCGACTAGCTCCTATTCCAATTAATATTTCTGATAATCCATTTATTTTACAATAAATAGTAAAAATTTGGTTATGTGCTGCACCGTATATTTGTCCAATATGATATACAGGTAATGGATAATGTTTAGATTGTAAAAACTCCTGTAATCGAGTTTTAGGATCTTTTTTAGTACTAATAGGGTTCATTTGTATAAAACGAGTTTTATACCACTGTAATACTATTTTTTCGACAGTATATATATTGCTATCTAAAAATATACTAGCTATTACAGCCTCTATTGCATTAGCTAAAATAGATTCTCGTTTAAAACCTCCACTTTTTTTTTCTCCGTGTCCTAATTTAAGATAACTACCCAGAGAAAATTCAGATGCAATTTCAGCTAATGTATTTCCTCGCACTAATGTTGCACGCATTCTACTCATTCCTCCTTCATTTACTTTTGGAAAATGATGGTATAGAGCTTTTGCTATAATAAAACTAAGAATAGAATCTCCTAAAAATTCTAATCGTTCGTTATGCTGTGTACTAGCACTTCTATGTGTTAAAGCATGTTGTAATAATGATACATTAGAAAATGTATAGCCTATAAATTGTTGTAGTTTATTCATCATTATTGAATGCATACGATGTTGATTAAAAATTAAAATGATTAATGTATTTGTTAAAATAATTAATATATTTCATATTATGAATATGATATATAAAATATTTTATAAAATTTTTTTAAAGATCCTATAAAATCGTATTTTTTTTAACCAATTTTTATTATGTATGTCTATACTAAACCAAATATATTTAGCTTTTCCTAAAATATTTTTTTTTGAAATAAATCCCCAAGATCTACTATCTGAACTTTTATCTCGATTATCTCCAATTACAAAATATTTATTTTTAGGAATAATCCATGTCCATTTTTTTTTAGAATTGCATTGTTTATAAAATGGATATATAGAATTTTTTATACCATGAGTTACGGATATATTATATATATAATTTTTATATTGTTCTTGATACTGCTCAATTTTTAATGAACGATATGTATTCATATTAAAAGTACCAGGATATTGATTATTTATCATGTTATTTTTTAAAGAAATAATTTGATATTTAATATTTTTTTTTGTTATAATGTATATTTTTTTTTTAAAAGGGTTATATACGATAGTATCTCCAGGCATACCTATAATTCGTTTAATGTAATATACAAGTTTATTATGAGGTGATTTAAATACAACAATATCATTTTTTTTAGGTTGATAATTTTTTATTACAATATTTTTTTTTGATAAATTATTTATAATACAAGAAAACTTTTGTGTGATAATATAATCACCCGTAAGTAATGTTGGATTCATAGAATATGAAAAAATTTTAAACGGCTCACAAATAAAACATCTAATACTACATATTATGATGATAATAGGAAAAATATAATTCAATTGATTTAATAATATATTATTATATACTTTTTTTTTTTTAAAAAAAGTAATATATAAATTTTTTATATGATTCAATATCCAGAAAGTACCTATGAGTCCAATTATTATTATTAATATATATTTATTTAGAAATTCCATATATAATTTTCTCGTATAATTATTAGTTAATTTGTAATATTGATAAAAATATTTCCTGAGGGATTTTCACGTTTCCTATAATTTTCATTCGTTTTTTTCCTTTTTTTTGTTTTTGTAGCAATTTTTTTTTTCGACTAATATCTCCGCCATAACATTTTGATAATACATTTTTTCTTAATTGTTTTATATTAGCTCTAGAAACAATGTTATTTTCAATAGCAGCTTGAATAGGTACATTAAATTGATGTCTTGGTATAATTTTTTTAATTTTATCTATTATATTTTTTGCGATGCTAATAGAATTTTTTCTATGACATATTGAAGATAATGCATCTATTTTAATTGAATTAATTAAAATATCAATTTTAACTAAATTACTTTTTTTAAAACCAATTGAATTATACTCTAATGAAGCGTATCCACTAGATATAGATTTTAATTGATCAAAAAAATTTGAAATTACTTCAGATAATGGAAGTTCATATTGAATAATAGTTTTTTTATCATGATATATTAAATTTTTCTGTACTCCTCTTTTTTTAATACACAAATTTATAATTTCTCCAATATATTTAGTTGGAGTTAAAATATTACAAAACGCTATTGGTTCTCTAATTTCATAGATATCATTATTTTTAGGAAATTTAGCTGGATTATCTAAATAAACTTTTTTTTTATTTTTAATAAGTATTACTTCATAAATAACTGTAGGTGCTGTTACAATTATTTTTATATTATATTCTCTTTCTAAACGGGATTGAATAATTTCCATATGTAATATTCCCAAAAATCCACATCTAAATCCAAAACCTAATGCTTGTGAATTTTCAGGTTCATAAAATAAAGAAGAATCATTTAATTGTAGTTTATATAAAGCTTCTTTAAATCGATTATATTGATCATTTTTTATAGGAAATAAACCAGCGTATATTTTTGGTTTAATTTTTTCAAATCCTAATAATAATTTGTTAGCGGGATTGACAAAAGAAGTAATAGTCTCGCCAACTAATATAGAACGAATATTTTTAATCCCGCAAATTATCCAACCAACTTCACCGCACGATAAAATAGATTTTAAGATTCGTTTTGGTGTAAAAATACCCATTTGATCAACCTGATATACCTGTTTAGTTCTCATGATAAAGATTTTATCTTTTATTTTTATAAAACCATTTTTTATACGTATTAAAGATACTACACCTAAATATTTGTCAAACCACGAATCAATTACTAATGCTTGTAATGAATTATGAGGACTTCCTTTAGGAGCGGGGATTACAGTTATTATTTTTTCCAGTAAATCTGGTATTCCTTCACCTGTTTTTGCAGAACATAAAACAATATTTTTAGTAGATATACCAATAATATCTTGTATATCTTTACAAACTTGACTCGGTCTAGCATTGGGTAAATCAATTTTATTCAAAATAGGCAAAATAGATAATTTCATTTTTAAAGCGCTATGACAATTAGCAATAGTTTGAGCTTGAACACCTTGAGCTGCATCTACTATTAATAAAGCACCTTCGCATGCTGATAATGCACGTGAAACTTCATATGCAAAATTAACATGACCGGGTGTATCAATAAAATTTAAGCAAAAATTTTTTCCTATTTTAGACATATGATTAATAGTTACGCTTTGCGCTTTAATAGTAATACCGCGTTCTCGTTCCAATTCCATGGTATCTAAAACTTGTTCTGACATTTCTCTTTTAGAAAGACCTCCACATGCTTGTATTAATCGATCAGATAAAGTTGATTTACCATGGTCTATGTGAGCAATAATAGAAAAATTTCTTATATATTTCATAATATAACTGAGACACCATTTTATTTTTAATTGATATTTTATATATATTTATAATATAAATTTATATTATTATTTTTTAAAATTTTCATTAATTTAAATATGTATATAAATACAGGATATATATCCTATATAATAAATAACAAAACATATTTTATGATATGTATATTATATTATATATATAATATATTTACTTATTTTAATTATTAAATGTTTATTTGATATAAATTTATAGTATAAAACTATTAACAAATTATTTTCAATATAAATGTTTTATTTTATATAAAAATTATTTTAATCGAATGTAATTAATATTATGGTGTAATAATAAAATGGAAAAAAAAAGAGTCATTTTAGCTATGTCAGGAGGAGTAGATTCTTCAGTTTCAGCGTGGCTTTTGTTAAAGAAAGGATATACTGTAGAAGGTTTATTTATGAAAAATTGGGATGAAGATGATTCAAATAATTATTGTTCCGCAAAAATTGATTTTACCGATGCACAATCAGTATGCAATCGTTTGGGTATTTTATTACATACAATTAATTTTTCAACAGAATATTGGGAACGAGTATTTAAGAAATTTATCCTAGAATATAAAAAAGGAAATACTCCTAATCCAGATATTTTATGTAATAAAATTATTAAATTTAATATTTGTTTAAATTTTGCTTTCAATCATTTACAAGCAAATTATTTTGCAACAGGTCATTATGCGAAAATTAAAAGAAAACGTAATAAATATTATTTATATAGAGCAAGTGATGATAATAAAGATCAAAGTTATTTTTTATATACTTTAAAGTCACAAATTTTATCAAAAATATTTTTTCCGTTATCTAATATAAAAAAGACACAAACGCGAAAAATAGCAAAAAAAATAAACTTATGTATATATCAAAAAAAGGATTCTACTGGTATTTGTTTCATTCAACCTAAAAAATTTAATTTATTTTTAAATCGATATATTCCTTATAAAACAGGAAAAATATTAACTATGTCGGGAGAATTTATAGGATTACATTGTGGATATGAATATTATACAATTGGCCAAAGAAAAGGATTAAAAATTGGCGGAAAGAAAAATAAAAATATGTATCCTTGGTATGTCGTTAAAAAAAACATTCAATTAAATATAGTTGTAGTTGTACAAGGATCTAGAAATCCATATTTATTATCATACGGTTTTTTAACAAAAAAAATTCATTGGATTTGTCATATATCGAGGGATTTTAAATTAAAATGTTTAGTACAAATTAGACATCAACATAAACCGATAATATGTTGTATATTTTATAATAAAAAAAGTCAGTATATTCAAATTTTATTTAATAAACCACTTGAACGAGTTGTATCTGGACAATCTGCAGTATTTTATAGTCATAGACAATGTCTAGGAGGTGCTAATATACATCAAAATATACCATATTTACCATAATGAATAATATTATTATATTTACTAATATTAGTAGTAAAATACTATATATTATAAACTGTAAATATAAAAATTATATTTTTTAAATAGGTTTACATCGAATATATATGTTTATATATTAATAATATTACTATTATTAATATATGATAAATATAAATTATAATTCAGGTACTAAATATACAAATGACTTTTTTAAAAAATAAAAAAATTTTAATTTTTGGTGTTAAAAACCATTTTTCAATTGCGTGGGGTATTGCAATCGCCATGTATAAACAAGAAGCTAAGTTAGCTTTTGTTTATCACGATATAAGATCTAAAAAAAATGTAACATTACTAGCACAAAAAGTTCAATCCAATATTATTTTAGAGTGTGATGTTACTTCAGATACTTCAATTGTTCAGTTATTTAAAAAATTATCTAAAATATGGAATAAAATAGACGGAATAGTACATTCCATAGCATATGTACCAATAATACAATTAAATAAAAATTATATTAAAGTTATTAATCGCAAAAATTTTTTAGATGCACATGAAATTAATTCATTTAGTTTAGTAGCTATTGTACAAGTAGCTAAAAAATTTCTCAATAATAAATCAGCAATTTTAACGTTATCATACATCGGAGCTATTAGGTATATTCCTTATTATAATATAATGGGTATTGCTAAAGCTTCATTAGAAGCTAATGTAAGATATTTATCTGCGTCTATAGGTAAAAATATACGAGTTAATGCAATTTCAGCTGGACCTATAAAAACAACAGCTTCTTATAAAATAAGAAATTTTCATAAAATTATAACGATAAGTAAAAATAATTCTTTATTAAATAAAAATATCACTATTCAGGAAATCGGAGATGTAGCGGCGTTTTTATGTTCTGATTTATCTCGTGGTATTACTGGACAAATTATATATGTAGATACAGGTAATAATATTGTTTAATTATCAAGATATACATTAGTATATTAATATTTCAATTAATTTTTTCTATTTACTTAATCTTAATAAGATTTAATCTTATATACATGTTAATTAAATCTTATTTATCTTTAATAACAAAAACATTATTAGGTTTATAAAAACTATGTTTCATAATAATCCTTTACTTATGCAATTAAAAAATAAGTTACGTAAAAAAAAACTTAAAGTAGAAGGAATTGTAAAAAGTACTATAAAAGGTTTTGGTTTTTTAGAGATTGATTCTAAAACAACATATTTTATTCCTCCTAAAAATATGAAAAAAGTTATTCATGGAGATAGGATTATAGGCTCTATTGAAGTAGAAAATAATAGAGAAATTATATATCCAAAAAAGTTAATAGAACCTTTTTTGAAAAGATTTATAGGATCGGTATATAAAAAAAATAACTCTATTTGTATACAACCTATTTATCCATACGTACGTGATATATTTTTTTATAAATATAAAACTTCTATTATCAGATCTTGGCAACAAGGTGATTGGGTAATAGCAGAATTAAAACATCATAGTTTACGTGATAAGAATTATTTTAGTATTAATATACTAGAATTTATTTCTGAAAAAGACAATCCGTTATCACCATGGTATGTGATTTTATCACGGTATAATTTAGAAAAACAATCGCCAATAGTAAATTTTTTAAAATTATTACCTAACAATATTTCTAATAATAATCGTATTGATTTAACGTGTTTAGATTTTATTACAATTGATAATTGTTATACCAAAGATATTGATGATGCTCTTTTTGTTGAAGAGACTAGTACAAATAAATTAGTATTAACAGTAGCTATTGCTGATCCTACGGAATATATCTTAGTAAATACCGAAATAGATAATATAGCTAGAAATCGTATTTTTACAAATTATCTACCTGGATTAAATATATCTATGTTACCTAAACAATTATCGGAAGATCTGTGTTCTCTGAAACCATATGTAAAACGACCAGTTTTAGCATGTCGCATGATAATTGATGATTATGGAAATATTATCATGAAAGAAACAGAATTTTTCTTAGCATGGATTGAATCGAAAAGTAAATTATCTTACGATAATGTATCTGATTGGCTGGAAAAATCAGGTAATTGGCAACCATGTAACAGTAAAATTGAAAAACAGATACTTTTATTAAAAAAAATATATAAAATTCGACGTTTATGGAGAAAAAAACATGCATTAATATTTAATGATCGTCCAGAGTATCGTTTTCATTTATCTAAAACGTGGGAAATATTAGATATATCTATGGAACATAGAAGAATAGCTCATAAAATTGTTGAAGAATCTATGATTTCAGCTAATATTTGTGCTGCTAATTTTCTAGATAAAAAATTAGGATTTGGATTATATCATGTTCATTCTGGATTTGATGTCCTTAATGCAAAAAATGCTGTTAAATTTTTAGAAAAATATAATATTTTTTATACTTCAGAAGAAGTAATGACATTATCTGGATTTTGTAAATTAAAAAGATCATTAGATGAGCTATCTAATGATTATGTAAATTACAGAATACGTAGATTTCAATCTTTTGGAGAAATTAGTATATTTTCTAAACCTCATTTTTCGTTAGGCCTTACTTCTTATGCAACATGGACTTCTCCAATCAGAAAATATAGTGATATGATGAATCATCGATTAATTAAATCAATACTTGATAGATCTAGTAACATTACTCCTCCTGATAATATCTTGTTATCACAAATTAATGATCGTAAACGAAAAAATCGAATGGCTGTTAGAGATATAGAAGAATGGTTATATGCTAAATTTTTTTATTCAATAAAATATGAAAATAAACATTATCCAGCCTATATTATAGATATTTATCGAGGAGGAATACGTGCACGTTTATTGAATACCGGTGCTTTTATATTAATTCCTTCTTCATATATACACGACATTCGTAATGAAATAATATGTTATCCAGAATCTGGAATTATATGTATAAAAAATAAAATTTATCATAGAGTTTCAGATAGAATTCTTGTACAATTATTATTTATTAATCGTGATACTAAAACAATTATAGCATCTTTGGTAAATTAAAAAGTATCTTTTCATAAATATAAAATTTCATAAATAATTAAATTATTGTATTTAATAAATATATTTTTATCTTTCAAATACTCGTTAATTTTATTGTATTAGTTAATTTTTTAATAGCAGTATTTTTATTAACAATCATAATTAATTATGTTATTTTAACTATAAAAATATTTTTAATAATTAAAATAATATAAGCATATTTTAATAAAAATTATTTTTCTTAAATATCTTGATTTTATAAACAAAACACTATAAAAATAATATGAACATTATTGTACGATATTTAAATTTATGCGATTGGCTCGAAACAGAAAAAAAAATGTATGAGTTTACAAAAAATAGAACTTTAAATACTATTGACGAATTATGGTTTGCAGAACATTATCCAGTCTTTACATATGGTATATCAGAAAAAAAATATAAAATGTCTTTTATTAATAAAATACCTGTATATCGTTCAATAAGAGGTGGAAAAATTACATATCACGGCCCCGGTCAATTAATTATATATTTATTAATTAATTTACAAAGAAAAAAAATAAAATTTTATAAATTAGTACAAAATATTGAAACGGTAATTATTAAATTATTAAAAGATTTAAATATATCTTCATATACAGACTATAACATGCCCGGAGTATATGTTAAAAAAAAAAAATTTGTTCATTAGGTTTTCGCATTATGAAAGGATGTTCTTTACATGGTTTATCTTTAAATGTTAATATGAACTTAATACCGTTTAAATACATTAATCCTTGTGGAAATAAAAATATTAAAATGACACAAATAAAAAATTTTAATCCAAATATTACAATACAAAAAATACAAAAGATTTTTATAAAAAATTTTTGTATTGTTTTTAATTATTTAATAACAAATAATTAATTCTTTAATTTTTATGGAATTAAAATTCCATAAAAATTATCTATTTTACTTATTATTTATTAATAAACAAAAATTTATAGAAGAATAAAAATGTTTCAAAAAAATAAAAAAAATATTATTAGTAAAAATAAAAATGATACATATCTTATATCTGATATTTCATCTTCTAATTCTAAATCATTTCTTTTAAAAAAGCCAAAATGGTTAAAAGTAAGATTACCTTCTAACATCAATAAAATTAAAAATATTAAAAATATATTAAAACATTATAAACTCCATTCTGTATGTGAAGAAGCACATTGTCCAAATTTACCAGAATGTTTTAATAAAGGAACTGCTACATTTATGATTTTAGGATCTATTTGTACACGTAAATGTCCATTTTGTGCAGTTAATAAAGGGAGACCGACTGCAGTAGATAATAATGAACCCAATAAAATATTGAATGCTGTTATTAAATTAAATTTGCAATATGTAGTTTTAACCTCAGTCTCTAGAGATGATCTGAAAGATGGTGGTGCTAATCATTTTTCTAATTGCATATATCAGATTAGAAAAAAAAAAAATATAAAAATAGAAATTTTAGTTCCTGATTTTCGAGGAAAGGAAAAAATAGCGTTAGAAATAATTACTCGATATCCACCAGATGTATTTAATCATAACGTTGAGAATGTTCCTAGACTATACTCCACTGTTCGGCCAGGAGCGAATTATATTAATTCTTTAAATTTATTACATCAATTTAAAAAAATATGTCCTCAAATTCCAACAAAATCAGGATTAATGTTAGGATTAGGTGAGAAAAAACAAGAAATTATATCTGTATTAAATGATTTAAAAAAAGTAGGTGTATCTATTATTACAATTGGACAATATATGCAGCCCAGTAAAGACCATTTACCTGTTATAAAATATATAACACCTGAAGAATTTATAAATTTTGAATATATTGCATTATCTATGGGATTTTCTAAAGTATTTTGTGGTCCTTTAGTTCGATCTTCTTATCACGCAGATCAACAGTATAAATCATATAAGGCGTGATTTTCTATCGAATATAGAAGAATACCATGTATATGTATATATACAATATGTATTCTTTTTTTTTTAAACAAAACAATATTTTGATACAAATAATTTTGTAGCATATATATGCTAATATTTTTTAAATAAGATATATGAGAACACCAATAAAAAAATAAATAAATTTTTTATTGGTATTTTTTCATGAAATTTTTTATTATTTAATTGTATATCCGTCGAAATAAAAAGAAACTAATTTATTTAATGTTAATATCTTCCACATTAAATAAATTCTATGATAAGCCATGAATATTTTATTTACTAAAATTTCAGAAAATAATTTTCGTAATATGTTTCTTAATATTACTTGAATTAAGTTATTAATTTGATTTTTAATATTTTTTGAAGCTATATTTTGTGGTGCTGTCCAAATAATATTAAAATCTTTTATTTTTGCTAATTCAGCTGCTTTTTCAATAGAGTCATCTAAATCACCTATTTGATCTACTAATCCTATTTTTCGTGCATCTTCTCCTAACCATACTTGTCCATTTGCAATTTTTTTTACATATTCATATGACTTATGACGTGATTTAGCTACAATTTTGATAAATTTTTCATATCCATGTGTGATATCTAACATCATTCTTTTTTTATACTGTGGTGACATATCATTAAACATATTAAATGAATTATTATGACGTGTGGATGTTTGAATTACTTTTATACCTATTAATGATAGTGTTTTTTCGAATGTTGGTATAACAGAAAAAATACCTATTGATCCAGTTGTTGTAGTAGAATGTGCGACAATATAATCTCCGGCTGTTGCAATCCAATAACCTCCAGATGCACTAATTTCTCCCATACAAATTACTAATGGTTTTTTAAATTTATGTAATTCAAGTAATTTTTTTCTTATAATTTCTGAATCTTCTGTGTTACCACCGGGGCTATTTATGCGTAAAACAACAGCTTTAACACGATCATCTTGTTTAGCTTTATCAATTTCATCTAAAATATATTTAATATTCATAGAACTGGATTCACTTACATTATTACCAATAACACCATCTGCTAGAATAACGGAAATTTTATTAGAATCTGGTTGTACTATTTGTTCATGAAGTTTATATTGGTTGATATCAATAGAATAATAATTATCAAGTTTTTTATTATGAAAAAACTTACGAATTACATATTTTTGTAAATCATCCGATGTAGTAATACGATCTATTAATCCGTAATGTAATGCATATTTTGCAAAATTATTGTTATTTTTATTGAGATATTTATCTATTTTTTTAGGATTAGGAAAAATAACGTGTACAGGAATTTTTCTATTACGAGCTATAATTTCTAAAAATTTTTGCCATTTATGTTGTAAAATATATTGATCCATTTTTTTATTTTTTTTTGAGGAAAAATTTTTTAAGATAGGATCTACTGCTGCTTTATATTGTCCTACTTTAAAGACATGCATGTGTATTTGAAATATATCCAAAAATTTTTTTAAAAATAATTTCTTAGTAGACATACCATTTAACTGAATTGATCCATGTGGTAATAAAAAAATTTTATTAGCAAAGCTTGATAAATAATATGCACATTGTGAATAACTACGTCCAATTGCAACAATTGGTTTTTTAGATTTTTTAAATTCATTTAATTTTTTTCCAAAGTATTCTAAAGTTACTTGATTACCAGAAAAAGTATTATCTGCATTTATTAATATACCTAATATTTTCGGATCTGTTTCTGCTTGTTTGATTTTTTGAATTATTTCAAAAATAGAGGTATTTCTTCTATTAGCATAATTATTACCTAAATAAGATGAATAAAATCCATTTGTTGGTATGTTTTGTATCGGTGATTCTATAATAGCATTCTGTAAATTTATAGTTAATATTTGATCTGGTATATTTTTAGCATCAATAACATTATTTTTTTTTGTTCTTGATAACATCCAAGCAAATAAACTAATCATTATTAATAATAAAATATTTAAAAATAATTCTCTCATTACATTTAAGAATTTATGTACATATCTTAATATTTTTATTAGTACCGTAAATAATATTCTCATACGAACAATTGACCTCTTTTAATAAAATAAAATATTTAAAAATATGTTGATAAATATATCATCGAATTTTTATATGCTTAATAAAATTGTAAAAATTATTTTCAATATTTACAAGTTCATACATCTAGTCTTACTAAATATTTTATATACATTTATTTATTAGTAGTTTCTAAAAACTATATTATATATCATATATTTATTATATATATAAAATTATAATCAACTATATTTCTTGTTATATAAAATGAATAATATATCATTAATATTATCTATTATTTTTAACAGTTGAAAACGATCTTGGTTTTCCGTAATCATCTATCGCTACATATATAAAAACTGCTGTATTAGTACAATATGTTAATCCATAAGAATGAGTATTTATTTTTTTAATCCATACTTCGATGTATGTTTGTATAGAAGTATTTTCAACACTAATAGTATTGGCGTAACAACTGACTAAATCTCCTGCAGATATTGGTTTGATGAAATATATGTTTTTAACGTGAACAGTAGAAATATTCCCTTTAGAGATTTTTTTAGCTAATATGCCTCCACTAAGATCCATTTGTGACATAATCCATCCGCCAAAAATATTTCCATTAACATTTTTATGAGATGGCATAGCGAGAGTTCTTAGCATTAAATTTTTATCACAAACAATATTAATATTTTTATAATTTGACATTGTATTCACTAAATAGTTATGATTGAAAAAAATTTTTTATAAAAATCATATTTAATTATTATTTTAATTTTTAAATGTATATATTCTATATAAAAAATATTAAATATTTATTTTTAATACACAATAGTTTGTCTTACTACATAATACATTGATTATATAGTTTTGTTTACTTACTAAATAAAATATCTATATATGTATAAATATACTTATATTATATAAATATTTAATATTTATTAAACTAAATAATATTTGTTATTTTATATAAAATATATAATCTAAACAAATAGATTATTATATAAGAAAAATATATATTTATAAAAACATTTAATATAAAAATATTTATATATATCGGAAATACATTTAATAATTTTAACAAAATTATTGTACATCCTTTAAAAATAAACCAAAAAAAAATAGTAGATACCATTAAATATATATTATTAATCATAATTTTTATACTAATTCTTAGTGTATAAAAAATATTCTTTTTTTCTGTTATGTATAAAATCATAGACAAAAAAAATAAAGTAGAGAATAATATTCGAGGAATTATAAAAAAACTATATTTTGTTTCTATTAACGAAAATTGTAAATAATATATTAAAATAAATAAAAAAAAAGATTTAAATATCTTTATTTGTGTATAAATAAATTTTTTTAATAAAGGTAAAGAAACAAAAGGAATTAGATTTAATACTAAACTAGTTAATATAAATTGACTAATTATTCTGATAATTGTTCTAATAAATTTTGAGTAAAAAATAATTTTTTTTTGGTTTATATCCATCATATATATTATATTAAATAAAGATAATTTTTCAAAATAATTTATACTATATAAAATAGACGCTTCATTGATATTAACGTTATATATAGATTCCGAAATTAGAGTAATCAATGCGCTAATGATTGAATATATTAATATTTTTTTTTTATTGTTATAAAAAAATTGATTTACATCAATCATTATAATATATATGTTAGACAAAATATATCTTTCCTTCTATTTTATTTCAACAATAATTATATATATTATGATATTTATATATCATATTGTATTATCATATATTTATATTTAAAATATAAATAACATTATATTTTAAATATAAATATTTTTTGTTTCATTTTTAAATATTTTTATTTTTTTTTGTATGTTAGTAATCATGACATTAGGATTAGTAATATTATCTTCTATTATTTTTACAATGCACGAACCACAAATAATACCCTGAACGCCGTTTTTTAGAATGTTTTTAATTTGACAAGATTTATAAATTCCAAATCCTTGTATAATAGAAGGTGATTTATATTTTTTTAATTTTTGAATTGTTTGTAATAATAATTTTTGTGAATACGTGTGTTGTATTCCTGTTACTCCTGGTCGTGAAACTAAATATACATATGATTGACTAATTTTTGCAATTTGTTTAATTAAACTTATTTCAGCATCCGGAGGACAAATAAAAATTGATGAAATATGATATTTATCAGCTATTTCTTTAAAATAGCGCGATTCTTCTATCGGTAAATCTGCAATTAAAACAGAATCAACTCCTGTAGAATTACAATATGAATAAAAATTTGATAACTTTTGATAAAAAACAAGATTAGCATAGGTTAATATCCCTATAGGAATATCTGGATATTTATCTCGTATATTTTTAATAATATCGAAACATTGCTTGGTAGATATTTTATTAGATAACGCTCTTGAATGTGCTTTTTGTATAGTAATTCCATCAGCAATAGGATCAGAAAATGGTATTCCTAATTCTAGAGCATCAGCACCATTTTGAATTAATATATTAATAATTTTTATCGATATATCTATAGATGGATCTCCTAATACTACAAAAGGAATAAAACAGCGTTCTTGGAGATGATTTAATTTTTTAAATAAAAACTGATATCGTAAGTTCATAATTTTAATTAAATTTATTAATTGATTTTTTGATTAATAGTAGCAAGATCTTTATCGCCTCGCCCTGATAAATTCACAATAATTGTTTGGGACTGGTCAGGATTATTATTCATTAACTTTAATGCATATGCAATAGCATGTGAAGATTCCAAAGCTGGAATTATTCCTTCCAATCTAGATAATTTTAAAAATGCATTAATTGCATCTTCATCTGTACTAGTAGTATAATAAACTCTATTTATAGATTTCAACCAAGCATGTTCGGGACCTACCGAAGGAAAATCTAAACCGGCTGAAATAGACCATGATTTTTTAATTTGTCCATCATTATTTTGCATTAAATATGATTTCATACCAAAATAAATACCTAATTTTCCTAATTTTAATGCAGCACCGTGTTGATTAGTATTTAATCCTAATCCTGCCGGTTCTACTCCAATTAACTTTACAGATTTATATTTTATAAAAGAAGAAAAAATTCCGATAGCATTAGATCCTCCGCCTACACATGCAATTACGTAATCAGGTAATTTTTTATTTTGTGATAAAATTTGTTGTTTGGCTTCTTTACCGATTATTTTTTGATATTCTTTTACAATAGTAGGATATGGATGGGGTCCAGCTGCTGTTCCTATCATATAGTGAGAATTAGAGTAACTATCTGACCAATCTCTCATAGCAGCATTACAAGCATCTTTAAGGGTTCCTGATCCAGACGATACTGAAATAACTTCAGCTCCTAATAGCTTCATTCTTAATACATTCTGAGATTGTCTATAAATATCTTTTTCTCCCATATATATGCAACATTTTAAATTCAATAAAGCACAAACTATAGCAGATGCTACTCCATGTTGTCCGGCTCCTGTTTCTGCGATAATTCGTGTTTTTTTCATTTTTTTAGCTAATAGACCTTGTCCTAACACTTGATTTGTTTTATGTGCACCTCCATGTAATAAATCTTCTCGTTTTAAATAAATTTTAGTTTTTGTGTTTTTTGTAATATTTTTACATAATGTTAACGGAGTAGGTCTGCCGGCATAAAAACATAATAATTTATTTAATTTTTTTTTAAATTTTTTATCATGTTGAGTTTTTACAAATGTTTTTTCTAATTCATATAAAGCAGGCATTAAAATTTGCGGAACAAACATACCGCCAAATTTTCCAAAATAAGGATTTAATATAGTCATATTATTAATTTTTTATAATTTAGTTAAAAAAAAGCTATTATTGTCGAGAGCATAATCGTAGCATTTTAAATGCTGATTTAAGTTTATGCGGATCTTTAATTCCAGGATATTTTTCTATCCCTGAATTTAAATCTAATCCATGAAATCCTAATGTAGATGCTGTAAAAATATTTTTTAAATTTAGACCACCAGCTAACATCATATTAGATATTTGAAACTTGCGGATTAAATTCCAATCAAATCTTCTTCCAGTACCTCCATTTTTGTGATCTAATATATAGCGATTGATATTTGAATTTTTATGAATAGTAGTATTTTTATTCATTGATATAGATTTCCAAATACGTATATGATTCGGTAATAATTTTTTTAAAATTTTAATAAATTCTTCATTTTCTTGACCGTGTAACTGTATTGCATATAAATTAAGTTCATGAACTTTATTTACAATATATTGAGGTTGTTCATTACAAAAAACACCAACATATTTTAACATAGTATTTTCAATAATTTTTTTACTTTGTTGATTATTAACATATCGTGGAGATTGAGGAATAAAAATTAATCCTCCATAAACACAACCCATCGTATCTGCTAATTTTGCAATAGTATTTTTTTTTAAACCACAAACTTTATTAGCGCCGTAAATTATTTTTCGTGTAGCAAATTCTAGATTACTAGAACGCATTAAATGTGTTCCTATTAAAAATCCATTTACCATATTACTTAACAAACGAACATTTTTATAACTATTGATACCTGATTCACAAACAATGATTTTATTGTTAGGAATTAATGGTGCAAGTTGTTTAGTACAATTTAAGTTGACAGATAAATCTTTTAAATTTCTATTATTTATACCAATGACTGATGCATTTAAGCTTAATGCACGTTGTAATTCTTGATAAGTATGTATTTCTGTTAAAATACCTAAATTCATACTAATTGCAATATTAGATAATTTAATATAAGTATTATCATCTAAAATAGATAACATCAATAATATTGCATCTGCTTGATGATAGCGCGCGTAATATATTTGATAAGGATCAATAAAGAAATCTTTACATAATAATGGTTTTTTTGTTTTTTTTCGTGCTTTTAACAAATATTTAAAATTACCTTTAAAAAATTTTTCTTCAGTTATTATAGAAATAATATCAGCATGTTTATTATAAACATTTATTATTTTTGAAATATTAAATTGATTATTAATTATTCCATTTAATGGAGATGATTTTTTACATTCTAATATAAATGACGGACAATTTTTTTTAAAAATTTTTTTAAAAAAAAATTTTGATTTTTCAATTTTTTCATGAAAAGAACTTAACGGCATTTTTTTTTTTTTATATTGAATCCATTGATATGTATTCTCTAATATTTTAGAAATTATATTTTTTTTCATAACATCATTTAATTAAATAATTTAGATAATCGAGAGAGTTTAAGAACAAATTGATATACTTGACCAGTATTAATAAAATTTAAAATATCTAATGTATTTTTACGTATATCATTATTACCTAATACTTTCATTAATAAAGCAACATTAATAGCAATAGTTTGTACGTATACAGATTCTCCTTTTCCTTGAAATAATTTTATAGTTTCTAAGTAGTTTTCCGTAATACTTTTATTTAAAATATAATTTTTATTATATCTTTTCGCGCCAAAATCTTCAGGAGATAATTCATATACTTTAATTTGTTCATTTTCTAATTCTACAATAGATGTATTAGAATATAAAGTAGCTTCATCTATACCGCCGCTATGCACAATAATTGCCTTGGTATATTTTAAATGCGCCAATATCTTTGCATACAACAGCATTAACTGAGGTTTATATACTCCAATTAATGCATAATTCGGTTTTGCAGGATTTAATAAGGGTCCTAATATATTAAAAATTGTTTTTATTTGTAATAAACTACGAATTTTCGATATTTTTTTAAAATTACTTAAATAATTATTAGCTAATAAAAAACAAATATTCATTTCATCCAAACATGTTTTAGATTGTTCAGAAGTAATATTTATATTTATATTTAATTTTTGTACTAAATTAGCAGATCCAAATCTGCTAGATGAACTGATATTACATATTTTAGCAATTTTAATACCATAGCATGCCGCAACAATTGCACTCACAGTAGATATGTTGAAACTATTTTTTTGATCACCACCTGTTCCTACAATATCAGATATACTATATTTAGATGTCGGAAATGATTTGATATGTTTCATCGCAGATTTTCTTGCACCAATAATTTCTTCGTATGTTTCTCTTCGAGATGACAGTATTGCTAGTATAGCAGCTATTTGTATATCATTTATATTTTCATGAAATATGTTTTCAAATAATATGTAACTTTCTGATTCATTTAAACATATTCCATTGTATATTTTTTTTAAAATTTTTTTCATATTTTTATGCAAATTTATCAAAAAATAATTTTTTATAATATATTTAGTATTTATAACAACATTATTGTTAATAAAATATAGGATATTATCTATGTAAGTAGTTTTACTTAAAAATATTATATTATTAATAATATTAAAATTTAATAAATAATTTTATTAATCAAATAATAAATGAATCTATTAAAATTAATATTTTTAAATCTTTTATATCTATTTATAACAAATTGTTATGTTATATTTAGTTATAACATATTTATTTTTAATAAAAATATATATTTTATATTATAAATAATATCTGTAAATATTATTCACATTAAATATTTTAATTAAAAAACATTTTTTTTTAAAATTATTATTACGATAACTATATTTCTATAATCAGTAGATTATATCAAACTGTTAGCAAAATAAAATTATTTTTTAAAAAATATTTTTATATGTAAGTTACAATAAAAAAATTTGTTTATTGAATATGTTAATTAACAATAATATGTTTCATATTAATAAATATTAATATGCGTTATTATAGAACAATAAATATTGTGCGTAAGTTTATATATACCTATATATAGGAAATATATTATGAAAGAAAGAATACAAAAAATTCTATCTCGTTATGGTTTTGGTTCTCGTCGTAATATTGAAAAAAAAATATGTAAAAAATTAATTAAAATAAATGGAAAATCTGTTTTTTTAGGACAAAGTTTTATAAGAAATGACATTCGATATATTTCTTTAGATAATAAAATTTATTTTTTAACACCAGATATAATAAGAATTATTATTTATAATAAACCTATTGGTGAAATATGCTCAAGAAAAGATACCAATAATAGAATCACTGTATTTAATAAATTACCTCAATTAAATCATTCTAATTGGATTAATATAGGTAGATTGGATATAAATACATCAGGTTTATTATTATTTACTAATTATGGGGAATTAGCATATAGATTAATGCATCCGCGTTATATGATTAAACGAGAATATTTAGTTAGAGTTTATGGTAACATATCTCATGAAAAAATTTTAATTTTAAAACATGGAATTAAAATAGGTAATTCTATTTCTAAATTTTTAGATATAGTGAGTTATAACAATAACAAAAAAAACCAATGGTTTAAAGTATCCTTATTACAAGGAAAAAATCATGAAGTACGATTACTGTGGAATTCTATAGGTATTAAAGTAAATCGATTAATTCGCATTAGTTATGGTGTAGCTAGACTACCTAAATATTTAAAACCTGGAAAATTTATAACATTAAATTCTACATATATCAATAAAATTTTTTATTCAGTAAATTTGAAATTATATAATTGTATGTTATAGATAATAATTATTATAAAACATATATTTATTCTAATTTTTAGAATATAAATTATTTATGAATTTTTATAGAATTATTTTTATGTAACATACGTGTTTTTTTTAAAATAAATTTTAATGTATTTGCTTGTCCAATAAGAAATATATTAGTATCAATATATCTATGTCCACCAATAAAATCAGTTATCAACGCACCTGATTCTCTAATTTGCAGTTCTCCAAAAATAATACGTAAAAATTTTTCATTAAATCCAATATAGGCATTAATTTTTCCAGAAGATAAATATGCTAAATCTAGAATAGAGCATCCGGTTTGTCGTAAAGATATTTTTTCTTGTAAAAATTGTTGTATAAATGATATATATAAATGATTATTTTTTATATTTTTTTTTTTAAAATAAAGCGCTATAACTTTATTTGGAATTTTATTTTCGTATTCACTGCCTCTAGCACGAAAACCATTTAATTGAGCACCTTGACCTTTAATGGCTGTAAATAGATCATTTTTAATTGGATCATATATTACTGAAATATATATTTCATTTTTTTCTTTTATAAGTATAGATAAACAAAAATGCGGAATTTTATTGATAAAATTCATGGTTCCGTTCAGTGGATTGATTAACCATTGATAATTATTAATAATCATTTTTTTTTTAGAACACGCGTTAATAATAGAATGATTAGGATAAGACCGATATATAATAGAATAAATTGATAAAAAAACTTTTTCTCTTATTGTGCGTATAAAATATAAAATTTTTGATCGTTCTGTAAGGCATGTTGTATTTTTTGAATCATAATATTGCGAAATGATCTTTCCGCCTGCTCGGATAGCTCTAATAGCTATATTTAATATAGGATTCATACAGTTATTTTCTCGTGTTTAATAATAATGTGAAATACAATTATAAATAAGAATAATTTTTGATATAAAAAATTGATTTATTTATCTAATAAATTATTTATTATATACTTATTTTAATAAATTTAAAAAGTTTCTTTATATTTTAATATTTAATTAAAAATAATTTATATAAACTAGGAAATAATAATGTTAAAAGAAAATTTTTTATTAAAAAAACAAAAAAATAAAATAAATTTATTAGATTTAAATTTTAAAAGTATGGTAAATTTTTTTTTGAAATTAGAAGAAAAAAAATTTAGAGCCATACAAGTTATGGAATGGATTTATAAAAAACATTGTGTAAATTTTGATGAAATGAATAATTTAAGTAATATATTAAAAAATAAATTAAAAGATATATCTATAATTCAGTTACCGGAATGTATAGAAGAAAAAAAATCTCATGATGGTACGATAAAATGGAAATTATTATGTCATAATGAATTTATTGAAACAATATATATTCCGGAAAAAAATAGAGCTACATTATGTATTTCTTCACAAGTAGGCTGCGCATTAAAATGTAATTTTTGTGCTACAGGTAAGTTAGGGTATACTCGTAATTTATTAGTTTCAGAAATTATTGGTCAAATCTGGTTTGTTATAAACAAAATACACCAATATAAATTAAAAAATTATGCTGTACATTCAATTACAAATATTGTAATGATGGGAATGGGTGAACCTTTACTAAATTTACGGAATATTATTCCGACTATAGATATTATAACACATAAATATGGTTTTCATTTTTCTAAAAATAAAGTAACTTTATCTACAGCAGGTGTAGTTCCAGCGATTAATAAAATTGCAGGTAAAATAGATATTTCATTAGCTATTTCTTTACACGCATCTAACGATAATATTCGTAACATGATTATGCCAATTAATAAAGTATATAACATTAAAATGTTATTAGCGTCCATTAAAAACTATCTTAGTAAATCTACTGCGAATCGCGGTATAGTAACAATTGAATATATTATGTTATTTAACATTAATGATAATGAATTTCATGCTCAAGAATTATCAATTTTATTAAAAGATATATCTTGTAAAATTAATTTAATTCCATGGAATTCTATTCACAATTCTTTTTATGAATGTAGTAGTAATAAAAGAATTATTAATTTTTTAAATTATTTAAGAAATAAAGGTTTTACTGTTACAATTAGAAAAAATAGAGGTTCTGACATTAACGCTGCTTGTGGACAGTTAATTGGACACAACAATATCATTAAAAAATAGTGAATTTTAATAGAATTTTTCTTCTAATTATTTTTCATAAAAATAAAAAATTTTCAAATCTATATTTTTTATTAAAAATTAATAATCTTAATATAGGAACTTTAATATTGTATGAGTATAAAATATCAATCAATCAGAGGTATGCATGATCTTCTTCCTAATGATGCTTATTACTTAAATACCATTGAAAAAGTTATAAAAAATATATTATATAACCATTCTTATTCAGAGATTCGTTTTCCGATTGTAGAAAAAACACAATTATTTAAGAAAGCTATTGGAAATAATACTGATATTATACATAAAGAAATGTATAATTTTTGGGATAAAAGACAAAAAAAAATCTCTTTGAGGCCAGAAGGAACGGTAAGTTGTATCAGAGCGTGCATACAAAATAATATATTTTATAATTCTAAAATTCAAAAATTATGGTATCATGGTCCTATGTTTCGTTATGAGAGACCGCAAAAAGGACGTTTTAGACAATTTGATCAATTAGGAGTAGAAGTTTTTGGTTTAAAAAATTTTGTTACTGACTATGAAGTTATTATGTTAACTGTAAAAATTTGGAAACAATTAAATTTATTAAAACATGTAACACTTGAAGTCAATTCAATTGGCCATTTAACAGATAGAAAAAATTTTGCATTGGATTTACAAAATTTTTTTAAAAATTATATTCATCAATTTACTCAGTATGAAAAAAAATTATTATCCGAAAATCCTATTCGTATTTTAGATAGCAAAAACATTTATATACAAAAAATATTAAAATTTGCACCTTTATTAAACAATTATTTGAATTCTTATTCAGATAGACGGTTTAAAAAATTATGTTGTTTATTAGATCACTCACAAGTAAGTTATAAAATAAATAATCAGTTAGTTAGAGGATTGGATTATTATAATGATACTGTTTTTGAATGGACTTCAAAATATTTAGGATCTCAAAATACTATCTGTGCCGGAGGACGTTACGATAATTTAGTAGAATATTTAGGAGGTAAAAAAAATGCAGCTATCGGTTTTGCAATAGGTATGAATAGGTTACTGATATTAAAAAAAATTATTAATCCTAACTATTTAAAAAATTTTTTTATAGACATTAATATTATTTTTTTAGAATCTATGTATTCAATATTTGCTATATATCTATCTGATAAATTACGTTTAATGTGGCCGAAATTTAGAATAAATACATCTTTTCAAGTATTAAAAAAAAATAATTACATGAATATTTCAAATAAAATGAAATCAAATTTTTTATTAATTTTAGAATCCGATATGCTCAATATGAATAAAATTTTAATTAAGAATATGTTTAAAAATACAAATATAATTACATCAATTAACCGGATCTTTAAAAATCCATGTATTTTTATTAATTAATCACTAATATATTTAATTAGTAAATAATATATTTTGTATAATTTTTATAAAAAATGTTTTTAAAAAATTTTTTAAAAAATTAATAATTTAAAGTAAATAATATATAAATATGATAAAAAAAATACTAAAAAAAACAGATCAAAAAATTTGGAATTTAATTAATAAAGAAAAAAATAGACAAGAATCATGTATTAATTTAATTGCATCAGAAAATTATGCTAGTAATTCTATACTAGAAGCTCAAGGTTCTTGTTTAACTAATAAATATGCTGAAGGATATATCGGAAATCGATTTTATAATGGATGTGATATAATCGATGATATTGAATTAATTGCTATTAATAGAGCAAAAAAATTATTTAACGTTGATTATGCTAATGTTCAACCTCATTCAGGTTCACAAGCTAATTTTGCAATACTTCAAGCTTTATTAAAACCTAAAGATATTATCTTAGGTATGCACTTAAATCACGGCGGACATTTAACGCATGGATCAATTGTAAATTTTTCAGGAAAAATATATAAATCTTATACATATAAAACTAATGCAGAAGGTTACATAGATTATAAAAATTTTAAACAGTTATCTTTTTTATATCGCCCTAAATTAATTATTGGTGGATTTTCGGCATATTCAGGAATATGTGATTGGAAATATATGCGACGTATTGCTGATCAAATTGATGCTTATTTTATGGTAGATATTTCGCATATTGTAGGTTTAATTATAGCCGGATTATATCCAAATCCTATTGATTATGCTCATGTCGTCAGTACTACTACACATAAAACGTTAGGTGGGCCTAGAGGAGGGTTAATTATTTCTAAAAATGGGAATAAACACTTATATTCAAAATTAGATGCAGCTGTATTTCCTGGCAGCCAAGGTGGCCCTTTAATGCATATTATTGCAGCTAAAGCTGTTGCTTTTAAGGAAGCTTCGGGTGAAAAATTTTTTTTATTACAAAAAAATATTTTATTTTTTTCTAAAAAAATGGTTGAAATATTTTTAAAAAGAAATTTTACGATCATATCAGGAAAAACAGATAATCATTTATTTTTAGTAGATGTATCTAAGAAAGGATTAACAGGTAAAAAAGCTAGCGATATACTCGCGCAAGCAGGTATTATTGTAAACAAAAATACTATCCCTAATGATCATAAAAGTCCATTAATTACGTCAGGAATTCGTATTGGTACTCCTGCAATTGCTAAACGTAAAATCAAAATCAATCATGTTATTAAAATAACAAATTGGATATGTGATATTTTAAATAATCCTGATGATTCAATACTAATAAACAATATAAGAAAAAAAATAAAAATAATATGTAAAAATTACCCTATCTATAAGTAGTAGAATTCATATAAAAAAAATACATTTTTATATGAATTAAAAATATTTTTAATGATGTTATGATACATAATATATATAAGATAATTTTTATTATATATATCTCCAAATGATTGAAATACATTATTTTTTTCATATAATTAATAAAAATATTAATTTTAATAAAAAATAAATTTAATAATTAAAGATAGTAAAAATTTTATAATATAATAGTTTATTACGTTAATAAGATCCATAACGGATTTTTTCCTGTAAATGTTTTCGCTTTGACTGATAAATGACCCGTATTACAATTTATATGATATATAATCATCATATTTGAAATTTCTCCTACAACTATTAGTAATTTACCATCTTTACTGATACAAAATGATCGGGGTTGTAGGGTCGTTTTATAGCTATCAATATACGATAGAATACCAGTAGTATTATCAATATTAAAAGCTGAAATAATGTGGTTTAAACGATCGCAAGCATATAAGTATTTTATATTAGGATGTATATGGATATCTGATGCCCAAAAACGATACATATTAGAATTTAATTTTAATGCAATTGATTGTATTAATAATAATTTAGCTAATTTATTATCGATTAACCATACATCAATTGTTCCATTTAATTCATTAATAGAATATAAATATGGATTAAATGGATGAAAAACAATATGTCGTGGACCGCTATTATATGCAGTAAAAATAACATTTCTTAATATTAAAGTGATTTTTTTATTTTTTTTTAAAAAAATACTATAAATATAAATTTTATTTTCTTTAAGGGCGGATATAAATATTAAGTTATATTTATAATGTATTTTAATACAATGACAACCTTGGATGTTTTCAATATTATAAATAATATTCTCAATTAATCCCGATGAATTTAATGAAAATAATTGAATTTTATTACCGTGATATGAAGCAATAAATAAAATTGTTTTATTTTTATTTAACGAAATATAATTAGGTGTGTTAAATATATTAATTTCATGAATTTTTTTAAATTCATTACATGAATTTTGTTTATATGTAACAATTTTATTGTTTATTGTTTCTCCAGCATATAATAATTTATCTCGACTATTGTATTTTAAAGGTTGAGGGCGTCCAGTAGAAGATAAAATAGATTTTTTTAATAGAATATAATTTTTTTTTAAAATCCAGTGTTCAATATGTTTGTTAATAGAACAAGAAACTAAAATATTTTTTTCCATACTTTTTCCAATAAAAATATATGTTTACAAAAATAATTATTTTATTTAACTTATAAAATATTAAATAATTATTATATGTGTATATGTACAACATACATATATAACATCATGTGACGATGATACGACAATATCAAGAATGTTTTATAATATTATGTAAAAATTTTTTTAACCAAAATAAGCTATCTTGATGATTTATAAAAGATTGATGATAGTATAATTTATCTTTTAGTAATTTCCAATCTTGCGGTTTACTTACAATTTTATTACATAACCAATTAATATTTAAAATGTTTTTTTTATAAAAAATCATACATATTTTTGTTAAATAAAATTTAATTTTTTTTATTCCAATTTTATAAGCTAAAATTCTTATTTTAGTTAATAAAAACAAATTTTCTGCGTGTTCTGGTAATTTTCCAAATAAATTATAAATTTCATATTTTATATTTTTTAATTCTTTATATGATTTAATACACGAAATTTTTTTATAAAAAATTAATCGAGTATTAACATTCTGAATATAATTTTCAGGTAAAATTGCTGATATATGTAACTGAATATCTACACGTTTATTGTTAGATTCTATTTCACTCAATGCTTTTGTATCATTACTTTTTATAATAGCATTAATAGCATTTTTTAAGAGTTTTTTATATAATTCAATTCCAATAGTTTTAATATGACCGCTTTGATTTTTTCCTAATAATTCACCAACTCCTCTAATTTCTGAATCATGCGTAGATAGTATAAAACCAGAACCTAAATTTGTAAAAGATTTAATAAGATTTAGTCTTTTTTCTGCTTTTTCATTAATCTTTACATGATTTGATGTAAAAAAAAAGGCATAAGCTTGTTTTTCAGAACGACCAATACGACCTCTTAACTGATGCAATTGTGATAATCCAAATTTATCTGCATTTTCTATAATAATCGTATTAACATTGCTTATATGTATTCCTGTATCTATAATAGTAGTACATAGTAATACATCAAATGACTTATTTAAAAATTTACACATTATATTATATAAATCTTTACGATTCATTTTTCCGTGACTAATTTGAATGCGCACTTCTGGTATTAGATTAGATAAATAATTTTTTTTTTCTTCAATATTTTGAATTTTATTATATATATAATATATTTGCCCACCTCGACTTATTTCTTTAAGAACTACTTTTCTTATAACTGTTGCACTAAAATTTTGAACGAAAGTTTTTATAGTTGATCGGTTTTTAGGAGGTGTAGATATAATCGATAAATCTCTAATACCTAATGAAGACATATGAAGAGTTCTTGGAATAGGAGTAGCTGTTAATGTTAATACATCTATATTTATATATAATCTTTTTATTAGTTCTTTATGGTGTACACCGAAACGATGTTCTTCATCAATAATTAATAATCCTAAATTCTTCCATATTAAATTTTTTGATAAAATTTTATGAGTACCTATTAAAACATTTATTTGTCCATTTTTTATGTTATTTTTAATTAATAAAGCTTCTTTTTTAGAAGTAAAACGTGAATATGTATTTATATTAAATTTATATTTATAAAATCTATTTTTAAAAGTTTTATAATGTTGTTGCGCCAATAATGTTGTTGGTACTAAAATAGCGACTTGTTTTTTGTTATCTAGAGCTATAAAAGTTGCTTGCATTGCTATTTCGGTTTTTCCAAAACCTACATCTCCACATAATAATCGATCCATAGGAATTGGTTTCATCATATCCGTAATAATCTCTTGAATAGATTTTTTTTGATCCTCTGTCATTATATAAGAACATTGATTACAAAAATTTTTATATTTAAGAGTATTTTTTTTAAAAGAAAATCCTTGTCTTAAAATACGATGAGATCTATTATCGATTAATTGAACAGCTACATCGTAAATTTTTTTTTTTATTTTATTGCATTCTGATGACCATTTTTTACTACCTAAAGTATTCAATGAAATTTCTGACAATATTGCAGAACTATATGAACTAATTAGATTAAGAGATGTAATAGGAACATATAATTTGGCTTGTTTTGCATACATAAGTATGCAATATTCTGTTATAATACCATTAGTATTTAAAGTACATAATCCAATATATTTACCGATACCATATTTGATATGTACTACTAGTTGATTTTTTTTAAATATTTTATTTTTTACAATCAAATTAGAAAAATTATTTTTTTCCTGTCTTAACACTATATTACGTTTCATTTAATAAATATATTCCAATATTTTAAAAATAAAAAAAAATATAATAATAATTATTATTATTAATAATAATTTTATTATTAACAAATTAAAATGATTGCTTTAAGGTTAATAAAAATATGTTTTATTTTAATATTTTCATATTTTTAAAATAATCTTAAAATAGTTAACCTGATATTCCATGATAAAAATCAATGTGTACTAATTTTATTTAAAAATATATATATTATATATATTTTTAATTTAATTAAAAATACTTTATTTTTATAGATAAATTTATTAATGACGATATTTATATAAAAACTATTTTAAAAAATTTAATAATAAAATTATTTCATATAAAAGTTGTATATAATTAAAACATTATTAAAATATTAAGTTTTAATTAATATTAATATTCAGATTTAATAAAAGTATATAATAATACTTGTATTGAAAATAATTCATAATTCATATACTATATGTATTTAAAAATCATTTTTTATGAAAAATTTATTAAAACTAATTTTAGTAATCACTAATGTTAATTAGTGATATAGTATATATACATTAAAATGTACAATTTTTAATTTATAAAAATAGATCGTTACTGTAATTATTTATTAATAAACATTATAATTAATATAATATAGTAATTTTTAACAAATATATTTTTACATTTATTGGTAATCATTTATATGAAAATTAAAGTTGCTATAAACGGATTTGGTCGTATCGGTCGAATGATATTTAGAATTGCTCAAAAAAGAGCAAATATAGAAATAGTTGCAATTAATGATTTATTAGACGCTAAATATATTGCATACATGATGAAATTTGATTCAACTCATGGTGTATTTATTGGATCTATTGAAACAAAAGAAAAATATTTAATTGTGAATAATAAAAAAATTATTATTTTTTCTGAAAAAGATCCTAAAAAAATTGATTGGAAAGCTCTTAACGTTGATATAGTTATTGAATCAACTGGAATATTTTTAACAACTCCATTAGCTTATCAGCATGTAATAGCAGGAGCTAAAAAAGTTATATTAACCGGTCCATCTAAAGATGATACTCCTATGTTTGTAAAAGGAGTAAATTTTAGTAAATATAACGGTCAAAAAGTTGTTTCAAATGCATCTTGTACAACAAATTGTTTAGCACCTTTAGCGAAAATAGTTAACGATGAATTTGAAATACTCGAAGGTTTAATGACCACAGTACATGCTACTACAGCTACTCAAAAAACTGTAGATGGAGTTTCTTTAAAGGATTGGAGAGGCGGTAGAGGGGCTTTACAAAATATAATACCTGCATCTACTGGAGCTGCACAAGCTGTAGGTAAAATTCTTCCTGAATTAAATAAAAAAATTACTGGAATTGCATTTAGAGTACCTGTCGCGAATGTCTCAGTAGTCGATTTTACTGTAAAATTAAAAAAAGAAGCAAATTATAAAGATATATGCGATGTTATCAAATTAGCTTCTAACACTTATATGAAAGATATTGTAGGTTATTCTAATGAATCAGTTGTTTCAAGTGATTTTAATGGATCACATTTAACATCAATTTTTGATGAAACAGCAGGTTTAGCTTTAAATAAAAATTTTGTAAAATTAATATCTTGGTATGATAATGAATTTGGATATTCAACAAAAGTATTAGATTTAGCTGAATGGATTTCATCCCGATAATTATATATATATCTATATATAATACATATATTGACAGTATTCAATACTATTTACTTTGATACTGTCAAATATTTTGTATTTAATATATTTAAAAATTATTATTAATATTTATTTGTAAAAATTATTTTAATTAGGACAATTATCCTGAAGATATAGATTTTTAATTTCTGAGATCACTAATTTTAACCATTTTTTTATACGTTCATTAGTTAATTTAGATTGATTATCTTCATCAATAGGTAATCCGAAAAAATGTGTTTTATTTTTTTGAGCTTTAGAATATTCAAAATTATACTCTGATATTGGCCATGATCCAACAAATCGAACGTTTTTTTTTTTTAAAAAATGATACATAATTCCAATTGAATCACAAAAATATTCTGAATAATCTTCTTGATCACCACATCCAAAAAGAGCAATTATTTTATCATTTAAATTAATTTTATTTAATATTTGTAACGATTCTTCCCAATCACATTGTAATTCTCCATAATACCAAGTAGATATTCCTAAAAATAAAATATTAAAATTTTCCATTTTTTTTAATGAAGCATTAGAAATATCAAATACATTTGATGAACTCAATCTCAATTTTTTTTGTATAATATAAGAAATTTTTTCTGTATTCCCGGTATCACTACCATAAAAAATACCTATTTTTTCCATTTTAACCTTCTTAAAAAAAATACTTATCTCTATTGAATTAGATTTAATTAAATTAAATTAAAGATAGTATCTTATACTATAAGAGTAAAAACTATTATTTTTTTGTATAAATACTGTTTTGTTTGATATTTGATTAGATCAATAAAAAAGTTATAAAAATATTTTGTTTATATATAAAAAATATTATAATATAATATTTATTAATAAAAATAATTTTTAATCATTTAATATCGTGAATATTATTAACATTTTTATAATAATAAAATTATAATATTAAGATATTATTAATATAAAAATATTAATTTTGTTAATTCAAGATAAATTTCTAAAATTGTATATAAAAATTATGTATATATCACATAAAAAAGATTCACTATATATTACATATGATTTGATCATAAAAATAACATTATTCAAATGTTTCATATAATAAACTTTTATTTTTATAAACATAATCTTCAGCAAATATGCTGATTCATATCAAATAATTTTGATAAATACGACTTTCAATCATATTAAAAATATCAACAAAACAAATTAATTTATTTAACATAAAATGTGTTCATATATATTGATATCTTTTTATAATTTATAATGGTTAGTTAAATAATTTTTACAAAAATAATTTTTAAATTAAATATTTTTATAAAAATATTTATACTGCATTTTAATATGTTTAAAATAAATTAAATGTCATACAAATCTAGCATTAATTTAAATTAATATCAATAAATATAAATCTATCATTATTTTTATAATAAATGAATACCTATAAAGTACAGAGTACGATAATATGAATAATTTTTTTCTTGAACAAATAATTAATAAAAAATTACATAGTAATAAATATAAATATGATTATACACCTAACGGTTTACAAGTAGAAGGTCGATCTGAAGTAACAAAAATCATTACTGGAGTAACAGCTTGCAAACGTCTTATCTATAAAGCTATACAATATAATGCAGATGCAATAATTGTACATCATGGTTATTTTTGGAATAATCAAGATAAAAGAATTTTAGGAATGCATAGAAAACGTTTAAAAATGCTGTTATCTAATAATATTAATTTATATAGTTGGCACATACCCTTGGATGTACATCCTAAATTAGGCAATAATGTACAATTAGGAAAATTATTAAATATTAATATTAGTAATAATATTACTCCATATGTACTATGTGGAAAATTTAAAAAAAAACATACTTCTGCGTCATTAATTAATATAATAAAAAAAAAACTGGATAGAACTCCATTTCATTACGGAAATACAGGTCCAAAATATATTAATCATATAGCTTGGTGTACTGGAAAAGGACAAAATTTTTTTAATCAAATTACACATTTAAAACTTGACGCTTATTTAACTGGAGAAATTTCAGAAGATACTGTGCATATTGCAGAAGAGAATAATATACATTTTTTTGCTTTAGGACATCACGCTACAGAAAGATCAGGCATTTCTGTATTAGGAAAATGGTTATCTTCGAAAGATAAAAATTTAAAAGTTAAATTTATTGATATATACAATCCTATTTAATAAATATAAAAATTTATTAAATCAAAACATATAAATAACTATATTCACAGTATTAAATTAAAATGACAAATAAAAAAAAAATATCTTTACATAAAAACGGATGGTTGTATGTAAGTAATCAATCATTTTTAGATAATATTTATAAAAAATTTTTATCTAATTCAAGATCATTAGATCCGTCTTGGAAAAAAATATTTAATAGTATATTAAATAAAAAAAATATATATAATAATATTATTAATCAAGAAAAAACTAAAAATATATATCAACCTATAATAAAAAATTCTATACATTCAGTATCAACAGATCATGAGATGTTTTTAAAAGAAAAATTTTTTAATTTGATCGATGCATATCGAAGATATGGACATTATAAAGCACGTTTAAATCCACTTAAATATCATAAAAAAAAAAAAAATATTCCCGAATTATCTTATTTATTTTATAAAATAACACCGAAAGAACTTAACCAATTAATTACTTTCAATTTTCTATTTTTTAAAAAAAAAATGAATTCTTTTAAAGAAATATATTTATTTTTTAAAAAAAAATATTCTAATTATATTGGTTTTGAATATATGCATCTTAACAATACTGATGAAAAAAAATGGTTACAAAATTATATCGAAACTAATCAAATTTCTCATACTTTATCCGATAAAGAAAAAAAAAATATATTAACAGACTTAATAAAATCTACTTCTTTTGAAAAATTTATTCATACTAAATTCCCAGGTCATAAACGTTTTTCATTAGAAGGGTGTGATATTTTAATACCTGTATTAAAAAAAATTATATTTTTTTGTATACAAAAAAAAACTAAAAAAATATTTCTAGGAATGGCTCATCGTGGAAGATTGAATGTAATGCATAATGTTTTAAGTCATAATGTATTACAAATGTTTCAAAATAATACTCTATCATTTAAAAGTCATAATGGTACAGGAGATGTTAAATATCATATAGGATTAACAAAAAGTATTCATAAAAATAAACAAGTAATAGAAGTTAACTTATTAGATAATCCGTCACATTTAGAAATTATAACTCCAGTTGTTATTGGATGTTGTAAATTTTTTATAGACAAACATCAAGATACCGAAAATCCTGTTCCAATTATTATACATGGTGATGCTGCTTTTATAGGGCAAGGAGTAGTACAAGAAACATTAAATATATCTCAAGTTCCTGCATATAATGTTTTTGGAAGTATACATATCATTATTAATAATCAAATTGCATTCACTACCTCTAACACAAAACATTTAAGAACTAGTTTTTATTGCACAGATATTGCTAAAATGATTGATGCTCCTATCTTTCATGTTAATGCTGATCATCCAGAAGAAGTTATGTTTGTAATTACATTAGCATTGAAATTTAGATATTTATTTAAAAAAGATGTTTTTATTGAATTAATGTGTTATCGAAGATTAGGTCATAATGAAGTAGATAATCCTTTTATAACTCAACCTAAAATGTATTCTATAATAAATCAGCATGAACGTATTTGTGTGTTATTTTCTAGAAAAATTATTGATTTATTAAATAAAGATGAAATTTCTTATAAAAAATTATACACACATTATAACAACAAATTAATTCAAAAATTTAAAAAATCTTATAAAAAATCCTATATTTCAATTATACCACGCAATAAAAAAAATCTATCAAATTCTTTAATTTTTACGCCCATTAGTTTTGATGATTTTAACAAAATAGCAAATGAATTATTTACGTTGCCTCAAGATTTAACAACACATACTCAAATAAAAAAAATTTTTTCAAATCGTGTACAAATGGCTAATAACCTCATTCCATTAGATTGGGGAACAGCTGAAAATTTAGTTTATGCTCATTTAATGTATTACGGAATCACATGTCGATTAACCGGAGAAGATGTCAGAAGAGGAACATTTTGTCAGAGACATGCCGCTATTGTTTGTCAAAAAAAAAATATTATATATATTCCTTTAAAAAATTTATCTAATATTAAAGGATCATTTTATATTTGGGATTCGGTATTATCAGAGGAATCTGTATTAGCATTTGAATACGGTTATTCTATAGTATCTCAAAATGTATTAAATATTTGGGAAGCACAATTTGGTGATTTTTCAAATGGTGCACAAGTTGTTATTGATCAATTTATAACTTCAAGTTTACAAAAATGGGGCCATTCTTCTTCTTTAGTAATGTTACTACCACACGGATATGAAGGGCAAGGACCTGAACATTCATCAGGACGATTAGAACGATATTTACAATTATGTGCTCAAAAAAATATTAAAATCTGTATACCTACGACAGTTTCTCAGTTTTATCATATTTTATTACAACAAGGCATAAATTTTTCTAAAATTCCATTAATTATTTTTACTCCAAAATCTCTCTTAAGAAATCCATTAACATTTATTTATATAAAAAAACTATTAAAAGAAAAATTCTATACCGTTTTATTAACTCAACCAAAAAATACATCAAAAATTATATCTCGTGTTATTTTTTGTTCAGGAAAAATTTATTATGAATTATTAAATTTTTATAAAAAAAATAACATTATTGATTCTATAATCATACGTATCGAACAATTATATCCTTTTCCGTACGCCTGTATCAATAATATTTTAAATAAATTTATTAATATAAAAAATTTTATATGGTGCCAAGAAGAACCTATGAATCAAGGTGGTTGGACATATATGTATTTTTATTTTAAAGAATACATATTAATAAAATATGATCAAATGTTTTTAAAATACGTTGGTCGTCCTAAATTATCTTCTACTGCTGAAGGAAATTTCATAGATCATCAAATACAACAAAAAAAAATTATTAAGTTAGCATTTTCTACATTAATGTAATTAAATTACAAGTGAAAACTATGAATAAAAATATCAAAATTTTAGCTCCTGATTTACCTGAATCAGTTAATAACGCGATTATATTAAAATGGCATAAAAAAATAGGAGATATGGTTCAAGAAGATGAATTAATCACTGAAATTGAAACTGATAAAATAATCTTAGAAATTTCATCTCCCGGTACTGGTATTTTAAACGAACAATTATTTAAAATAGGCGAAAAAATAAAATCTAGAACTATTATTGGATACATTATACCAACATCTTTAAAAAATGATATTAATAAAATTTCTAACAAACTTATAAAAAAAACTAAAAAAATATATTTTCTTACACCTAAAATGCGTAGATTAATTTCAAATAATAAAATTAATAAATCAAATATTAAAGGTATTAAAATATATGGAAAAATTTCTAAAAATAAATTCATTTTAAATAATCAATATAAATCTATATTATCAAAAACGTATCAAAATAAAAATAAAGAAATATCTTCAAAAAAAGATATCAATAAAAATTTATGTCACGATATTCGTTCTTTTCATCGAATTACTATGAGTCCATTACGACAAAAAATTTCAGAAAGATTACTATCAACCATTCAAAATACAGCTATGTTAACTACTTTTAATGAAGTTAATATGAAAAAAATTATATTAGCAAGAAAAAAATATAATGATATTTTTAAAAAAAGATCTAATAATAAATTAGGTTATATGTCTTTTTATATCAAAGCAGTAACACAAGCATTAAAAAAATTTCCAGATATTAATGCATCTATTGATGGTACTGATATTGTATATCATAATTATTATGATATTAATATTGCTATTTCTACTCCTAGGGGATTAATTACACCGATTTTAAGAAATACTGATCAATTATCTATGTTTGAGATTGAAAAAAAAATAAAATATTATTCTAAATTAGGTCAATCAGGTAAATTAAAATTAGAAGATTTACAATCTGGAACATTTACGATTACTAATGGAGGTGTTTTTGGTTCATTGTTGTCTACTCCTATAATTAATCCACCACAAGTAGCTATACTTGGAATGCATAATATCAAAAATAGACCAGTTGTATCGGATAATAAAATTAAAATACATCCTATGATGTATTTAGCTTTATCATATGATCATCAATTAATTGATGGAAAACAAGCAATACAGTTTTTAAATTATATTAAAGATATTATAGAAGATTTTTCACGAATTATTATTGATGTTTAGTATATATAAAATTATATAAACTATATAATTAGTTATACTACTATATAAATTAGTATAATTTAATCTTGCAATAAATAAGATAATTATCTATTATCACATATATATCATAATTCATGATGTATAAATATCTTTGAAATATTAAACATGTGTTCAATAATTTTTTATTAGGATAATGATCCTTATCATATTCTTTTTTTATAATTATTATTAATAATAATTAAAATTAATAATAATTAATATTATTAAATAATTTTTTAAAATATATCAAATATTAAATATTTATTTTTAATAATAAATATTTATTGTGTAACAGATATATCAATTGTGATAAAAATACCAATTATATAACGACACTATCATCATATAGGTGAAGAATGAATAATAAAAAAATAGTTTTAATGCGACACGGAGAAAGTCAATGGAATCAATTAAATCAATTTACTGGTTGGAAAGATATTAAGTTATCTGAAAAAGGAAAAAAAGAAGCATTATATGCTGCTAAACTATTAAAAAAAAATAAATTTTTTTTTGATATAGCTTATACATCAGTATTGAAAAGAGCTATTCATACATTATGGATAATTTTAAAAAAATTAAATCATATGTGGATACCCGTATATAAATCATGGAAATTAAATGAACGAAATTACGGATCTCTAGAAGGATTAAATAAAAAAGAAACTCTAAAGAAATATGGTAAAAAACAAGTTCAACTTTGGAGAAGAAGTTTTACAGAATGTCCACCACAAAAGAATTTTTCCGAAATTCAGTATATAATAAATAATAGAAAATATAAAAAATTAAAAAAAGAAAATATTCCATATTCTGAAAGTTTAGAAATGACGTTTAATCGAGTAATTCCTTTTTGGAAATCTACTATTGTTCCGCAAATGAAAAAAAATAAAAATATTATTATTATAGCACACGGCAATTCATTACGTGCATTAATAAAATATTTAAATCAAATTAATGATATTGATATAGAGAAATTAGATATTTCTACTGGATCTCCTATCGTATATGAATTTTCTCAAGATATTCAACCATTAAATTATTATTATTTATAAATAATAATTTAAAAATTTTTTAAATACTGATTAGTATAAATACCTTTATGATTCATTTCATGATATTTATATCTAAAATACAGTCTTGTTAATTATTTATTAGTATATTTTTAATTTTTAATTATTAAATACACTTTAATAATTACAAGACAATAATTTTTATATTATTTTTATTGCAATCAAGCATAAAGGTTACATATTTATCATGATTAAAAAAATAGGAGTTTTAACAAGCGGAGGTGATGCTCCAGGTATGAATGCAACAGTACGTTCTATAGTGTACACTGCCTTGAACAATAATATAGAAGTACTTGGTATCAAGAATGGTTTTTTAGGATTATATAATGATACTATGATACCGTTATACCAAGAAAGTGTTACTTCTTTAATTAATAAAGGTGGAACTTTTTTAGGATCATGTCGATTTTCAAAATTTAAATTAAAAGAAGTACAAAAAAAAGCAAAAAATAATATTTTGAATAGAAAAATTGATGCATTAATTGTTATCGGTGGTGACGGATCTTATATCGGTGCGCAATGTTTAACCGATATAGGTATTCCCTGCATCGGAATTCCGAGTACAATTGATAATGATGTACCTGGAACAGACTATACTATAGGGTATTTTACAGCATTGGAGACAATAGTAGGATCTATAGATAAATTACGAGATACCACATCTTCACATCAAAGAATTTCTATTATTGAAATTATGGGTCGTTATTGTGGAGATTTAACATTATTAGCGTCTATTGCTGGAGGATGCGAGTTTATTATCATTCCTGAAATGATTTATAAAAAAGAATTGTTATTATTAGAAATACAAAAAAGTATTAAAAAAGGAACTAAACACGCAATAATAGCTATTACTGAACATATATGTGATGTACATAAATTAGCAAAATATATTCAACAAAATACTAACCAGGAAACACGAGCAACAGTATTAGGACATATTCAACGAGGAGGAATACCGGTTGTATATGATAGGATTTTAGCATCTCGTATGGGTATTTATGCAGTACAATTACTTGTAAAAGGACATCAAGGAAAATGTATCGGAATAATAAATAATAAAATAATTCATAATGATATCAATTATGCATTACAACATATGACAAAATCGTGTAAAAAAAACTGGTTACATATGATAAAAAATCTTACTAATTAAAATTGTTTAAATAATATAGAATTTGGTAACATCAATAAGTGCCGGTAATCCGGCGCTTAAATATAAACTATTATTTAAAAGTATTAGATATTATTTATAAAAATATTTATCAAATAAATAATTTATTTATATGGAATACGTCTTATAAATAAGATAGTTTATAATTAATATTATAAATAAAATAAATAAATTTTTAAACTTTGTTAAAAATTTTTATAAGTATTACACTTATATTTTATATGTCATTTAAATTACATATTTATTGTTTTTATAATAGCGATGAATTCTTCAATTTGCAATGCAGCTCTTCCTAATAAAAAACCATCAATATCTTTTTGTTGAATAATATTTTTTGCATTATATTGTGTTACGGACCCTCCATATTGAATAAAAAAATTTTTTATTCTATTTTTTGTTTGGCTATGTATATATTGACGTATAAAACCAGCAATAAATTGTGCTTCTTGAGGTGTAGCTGAAATTTTTGATCCAATTGCCCATACAGGTTCGTATGCAATAATAGAATTATTAAATGCCTTTATTCCGCACACATCAAAAATTAAATCTATTTGTTTTTTACATATATTTATAGTATTATTTTCTACTTTTTCTTGTTTTGTTTCTCCAATACACAAAACAGGAATTAAATTTTCTTGTTTTAATAAATAAAATTTATTGGCAATCATACGGTCTGTTTCTTTATAATTGAATCTTCTTTCAGAATGACCAATAATTACATATTTAATCCCTATGTCTTTTAACATAAAAGGCGAGATATCCCCTGTAAAAGATCCAGAACAGTGATTATCAACATTTTGCGCTCCTAAAAAAAAATTTTTATTTTTAGAAAATAATAATTTTTGCATTAAATAAGAATATAAAACAGGTAAAGATATAACTACCGTACATTTTTTATGATAATCTATTAAAAAATTTTTTAATAATTTCAAAAAATTTTTAATAGATTGTTGTGTACCGTTTAATTTCCAATTACCTATAATGATTGGCTTAATCATTTTATTGCACCTTTATAAGCAATTATTAGAGTTTTGTATACTCAAATAATTGCTAATTATGTAGATTATTTATTGAATGATATTATATTTTATGGTATATAATAAAACTATATATTTTTAATTATTTTAATAAATACGGTTTATTCGATCTCTTAATTTTTTACAGGTTTAAATCAAGGAATATATTTTATTTTTAAATAAAATATCTTACCAATTTTAGGATTTCTATCTACTCTAGAATATCTTCAATGTAATAAAAAACTTCCAAAACCTCAAATTTAAATTCTATTTCCTTTTTTAAATAAGATGATATATACTCTAAAATAATTAGTAGTAAACATTTAATAATTTTTTCTAGAATATAAAATTTTTTTCAATATTTTTAGCAAATAACTCTGATTTTTATCAGATATCCTTTAAATAAAAATATTATAAAATATTTCGTAATTATTTTAACTTCGTGCATCTTCAAATGCTTGAGTCATAGTATTATCAATACTATTAGAATTCACTAATTTTTCTGTTAATATTTTTTTCTGTACATTCTTTAAATGGATTTCTTCCGTAATAGAGACATATACAATTCTATTTTTTTTATCAAATCCGATAATTTGTGTCAATAGATTATTTCCGGGAGATAATTGAGATATATATTTTTGACGATATTCGATAGGAATATTAGTTGCCTTTAAACATCCTTGAATTCCTTTTTCTATATTTAATAAGATTGCTTTTTCTTCAATCAATTTAATTGTACTCATTACTATAGTATTTTTTTTATTTTTTAAAATATATTGATGAAACGGATCTTCTTTTAGTTGTTTAATTCCCAATGAAATACGTTCTCTATCAGAATCAACTTGTAAAACAATTGCTTCTATATTTTGACCTTTTTTATATTTTTGTACAGATTTTTCTCCTGCTGTATACCATGATAAATCCGATAAATGTACTAGCCCATCAATTCCTCCATCTAAACCTATAAAAATTCCAAAATCAGTAATAGATTTAATTGTACCTTGAACTTTACAACCTTTATGATTTTTATCAGCAAATATTTTCCAAGGATTAATTTTGCATTGCTTAATTCCCAATGAAATACGTCGCTTAATTTCGTCTATATTTAAAATAGATACATTTATTATTTCTCCAGATTTTACAACTTTAGAAGGATGAATATTTTTGTTAGTCCAATCCATTTCAGAAACATGTACTAATCCTTCTACACCTTCTTCAATTTCTACAAAACAACCATAATCAGTTAAATTTGTTACATGTCCAGTATGTTTACTTCCTTCCGGATAACGTTCTGAAAGATTAGTCCATGGATCGATTCCTAATTGTTTTAATCCTAAAGATACTCGTGTTTTTTCTTCATCAAATTTTAATACTTTAACTTGGATGTTATCGCCGATTTTTACTATTTCACTGGGATGTTGAACTCTTTTCCAAGCCATATCAGTAATATGTAATAATCCATCTACACCACCTAAATCAATAAAAGCTCCATAATCTGTTAAATTTTTTACTATTCCAGCAATAATATTACCTTCTTGTAAATTTTTTAAAAGTTGATCACGTTCAGCACTGTTTTCTGATTCAATAACAGCTTTTCTTGAAACTACAACATTATTTCTTTTTTGATCTAATTTAATTACTTTGAATTCTAATTCTTTTCCTTCTAAATGTAGAGTTTCTCGAATAGGTCTAATATCTACTAGCGAACCAGGTAAAAAAGCTCGTATATCATTTAATTCAACAGTAAAACCACCTTTTACTTTTCCGTTAATAATACCAACGACATTATAAGATTCTAAATGAGCTTGTTCTAATTTAATCCAAGATTCATGTCTTTTAGCCTTTTCTCTTGACAAAATGGTTTCACCAAAACCATCTTCTATTGTGTCCAACGATACGTCTACTATATCTCCTATTTTTATTTCTAAAGCACCTTTGGAGTTTTTAAATTGCTCGATAGGGATAGAAGCTTCTGATTTTAATCCAGCATCTACCAACACTACATCATTATTAATACAAATTATAGATCCTTTAATAATTGATCCAGGACGAGTTTCTATATTTTTTAATGATTCTTCAAATAGTTCAGCAAAAGATATTGTCATATAAAATGTTCTATTAAAATAATATTATGAAAGTTTAAAATAAAATTTTTAAAATAAATTAAACATACATAAAAGCCAATAAAAACCATTTATTTCAAATGGAGTTCGATATAAATATGTATCACTTAATATATTCTACTTAAAAAGTAGAACAAATAAATAAATATACAAATATATATATTAAAATTATATAAATTATATTTATATATAAATAAGTTATTTGATTGTAGTATTAATTTTTTTTTTTAATAAAAATACAGTATCTTAATATTTATAATTAAGTAATTTTTATAAAAATAATTATAATTACGAATTTTTTGAATATTGACAAATTGAACGTAATTTATCAAAAAATAATGGAAATGTTTTGTTTACACAAGTTGGATTTAATAAAGTTACAGGAATTCCAGATAAAGCAATTAAAGAAAAACACATAGCAATACGATGATCATTATATGTATTAATAGTGGCATGTATAAATTTCTTTAACGGATAAACAATTATAAAATCAGTCCCTTCTTGTACATTAGCTCCAATCTTTCTCAATTCAGTTGCCATAGCATATAAACGATCCGTTTCTTTAACTCTCCAGTTATATATGTTTTTAATGTGTACAAATTGATCAGAATATAAACCTAACATAGCAAGTGTCATAGCCGCGTCCGGAATGTGATTACAATCTATAGTAATACCAAATAAATGATTTTTTTTACAAATTAAAGAATTTTTTTGCCAAATAATAGAAACGCCCATATTTTTTAAAATATCAATAAATGCGACATCTCCTTGTATACTATTTTTTTTAATATTATTTATTTTTACATAACCACCTTTTATAGCGGCAGCTGCTAAAAAATAAGTAGCAGAAGATATATCGCTTTCTACTAAATAATTTTGAGGAGAAATATATTTTTGATTTCCTTTAATATAAAAACGTTTATAATCATGTGAAATATCTACCGTCACACTAAAATCATTCATTAAATTAATTGTTAAATCAATATATGGCTTAGATACTAAAATATCTTCAATAATAATAGTTGTATCTAATTCAGCTAAAGGTGCTAACATTAATAATGAACTTAAAAATTGACTTGAAACGGTTCCATTGACGGTAATTATACCTCCTTTAAAACCTCCTTGTATATATAACGGTGGATATCCGATAGTATGAGTATATTCAATAATTGCTCCTCCTGATCGTAATGATGTTACTAAATGATCAATCGGCCTTTCTTGCATTCTTTTATCACCGGTTAAAATAATTTGATTATTATTTAATGATAATATAGCTAATAACGGACGCATAGCAGTTCCGGCATTACCTAAATTTAAAGTAATTTTTTTTTTTATATTAAATGATCCGGCAATACCTTGTATTGTACATTCTGATTTATTTTTATTGAAAGAATATTTTATTCCTAGTTGTGATAACGCGTTTAACATGTATTTTGTATCGTCACTATACAACAAATTTTTTATAGTTGTATTTCCAGAAGATAAAGCTGATAACAATAATGCTCGATTCGAAATACTCTTTGATCCTGGTAAACTTAATTCACCCGTAATACAATCAATTGGTTGCAAAGTTAAACTATTTTTCATATTAAATATAACCCCAAAATAAGTAATAAATATCTATATAAGATAGCTGTTTATATGAATTTTAACCAAATTTTTTCTCAAAAAATTTCATGAAATTAATAAGATGTTTTATACCTTTTATAGGCATAGCATTATAAATAGATGCTCTTATACCCCCAACTAACGAATGACCCTTTAAACCATATAATCTGTTTTTTTCAGCCATTTTAACAAACAAATCTGTCAATTCTTTTTTTTGTAAATGAAAAGTAATATTCATACGTGACTGATTGATAGGTACAATATAATTTTTATAAAAACCGGTAGAATGTAAATATTTATATAAAATTCGTGCTTTTTTTTTATTATTTTTTTCTATAAAATCTAAACCTCCTAATTCTTTTATCCATTTAAATACTAATCCAGCAACATACCATGAAAATACGCTAGGAGTATTTAACATAGAATTTGATTGAGCTAACAATTGATAATCTAAAATTGAAGGAGTTTGATAACTAACACTTCCTAACAAATCATTACGAATAATCACAAGTGTAATTCCAGCAGGACCGATATTTTTTTGAGCACACGCATAAATCATACCATATTTATCAATATTAATTTGACGTGATAAAATAGTAGAAGAAAAATCACCAATTATAATCTTATTTTTTAAAAAAGGTTCTTCAAAAATCTCTATTCCTTCAATTGTTTCGTTTGGACAATAATGTAAATATGTATTTTTATAAGATACTTTCCAATTTTGAATAGATTGAATATACACTTTATTATCTTGCGTAAATTTTCGTACATTGATAATATTAGGATTACAATATTTTTTTGCTTCCTTAGCGGCACATAACGACCAATATCCGCTATTGATGTAATCAGGTTTTATAAATTTTTTTGTTAAATTTAACGGTATTGCAGAAAATTGACCTCTTGCTCCTCCATGACAAAATAAAATATAATAATTTTCAGGAATATTTAAAATATAGCGCAAATTTTTTTCAGCTTGTAAAGTAAATTCTATAAATTTTGAACTACGATGACTAATTTCAATAATTGAAGATTTAGAATGATTCCAATTAAGAAAATTATTTTTTATTTCTAATAATACTTCTTTCGGAAGAATAGCGGGTCCAGGATTAAAATTATATATAGTAGACATATTTATCACCACTGTTAATTTATTTTTACATTTAATATTAGATATAAAATTTATATTTATGTTAATAAAAATTATTTCATTAGATTAAACTGAAAATTTCATACCATTCATGTATGGATATTGTAATACTTTAGGAATAGCAATATTCCCGTCTGAACATTGAAAATTTTCTAAAATAGCAGCTAAAGTTCTTCCTACAGCTAATCCGGAACCATTTAATGTATGTACAAAAAAATTTTTTTTATTATTGTTATCTCTATAACGAGCATTAATTCGTCTAGCTTGAAATTCACCTACCATAGAACATGAAGATACCTCTAGATATGTATTGAGACCTGGCAACCATACTTCTAAATCATATGTTTTTTGAGATGAAAAACCAAGTTCTCCTGTGCATAATAAAATTTTTCTATATGGTAATTGTAATAATTGCAATATCTTTTCTGCATGTTGCGTTAATATTTCAAGTGTATGCTCAGATTTTTCAGGATGTACAATTTGTATAATTTCAACTTTATCAAATTGACGATTTCGAATTAATCCTTTTACATTCTTTCCGTAAGTATTTGTTTCTGCTCGAAAACAATTACTTAAAGCAGTAAATTTTAACGGTAATTTTTTAGATGAAATAATTTTATTTTTTATTAAATTTATTAATGGTACTTCAGATGTTGGTATCAAAAATAAATTATTGTATTTATTTATTTTATAATTATTATGTATAGTATATGCATGGAATAAATCTGTTTTAAATTTCGGTAATTGTCCGGTACCAAACATGCAAGTATCTCGCACAATAGTTGGTACATATACTTCTTGGTATCCATGCATTTTAGTTTGTACATCTAACATAAATTGTCCTAAAGCTCGGTGTAATTGAGCAATAAAACCTTTCATAACAACATGTCCGGAACCGGATATCTTAGAAGAAGCATTCCAATCAAATCCTTGTAATTTATTACCAATTTCTATATGATTCATAATAGAGAAATTATATTTATTTTTTTCTCCCCAGTAATAAACGACTTGATTATTTTTTCCATTTATACCTATAGGTACATTACTATGAGGTATATTAGGAATAACTAACAACATTTTATATATTTTATTTTGTATTTTTTCTAATTTTTTTTTTAAAAAGTTAATACAAGTACGAGAATAAATTAACTGATTTTTAAAATCATCACAATTATGATAAATTTTTTTTCTATATATCATATGTTGTGATAATCGTTTATGTTCTGATATTTTCGTTTCACTATTAATTTGTAATACTTTACGTTTTTTTTCTAATTTTCTTAGTTTATCTGCATTTAAAGTAAAATTTCTTTTTTTTAACTGTTCTTGATAAAAAGAATAGTTATTTTTAATTTCATTAAAATTTAACATAGCATTTATAATTTTCCAATATATAATTTTTTTTAATAAACATTTGATATGTAAAAGATTATCTATCATAAAATAGATAATTATAATTTATAATATATATATTTATAAGAAAATATAAAACATATATATAAATATATTATATATGTAATAAACTATGTATTATGTATATTATATATATAATAGAGTCGTTATTCTATCATTATATACATATCTTAATTTTATTAAATTAACTAATTTTTAATTCAAAATATTTAATATAAAATACTTATAAATTGGAAACAAGATTATGAATCAAATACATCAAAAACATACACAATTAATAATTATCGGATCAGGTCCAGCTGGATACACAGCAGCAATTTATGCTGCCCGTTCAAATATTAATACAATTTTATTAACCGGATTACAACCGGGAGGTCAGTTGGTTAAAACCAATGAAATAGAGAATTGGCCTGGTGATTATAATAATATTAGCGGTAGTACATTAATGGATCGTATGTTACATCATGTAAAACAATTTTCTATTGATATCATTCAAGACACTATTGAATCTGTAAATTTTAAAAATAATCCTTTTGAATTAAATGGACAAGAAAACTATTACTACAGTGACGCTGTAATTATAGCAACCGGATCTTATACGAAGCTATTAAACATTTCTTCTGAAAATTTATATATGGGAAAAGGAATATCAACATGCGCTATATGTGATGGATTTTTTTATAAAAATCAATTTATAGCTGTTGTAGGAGGAGGAAATTCAGCAATTGAAGAAACTATATATTTATCTAATATTGTAAAAAAGATATATTTAATTCATCGTCGTAATCAATTTCGAGCAGATAAAATATTGATTAATAGATTATATCAAACTATCGAAAAAAATAAAAATATCATTATTCATTTTGATTCTACCATTGAAGATATTATAGGTGATAAATTAAAAATACAAAAAATTAAAATTTATTCTAAAAAAAATGATAAAATTAGTTATTTGGATATATCTGGATTATTTATTGCGATAGGACATACTCCAAATTCTAAAATTTTTTCTAAATATATTGACATTCAAGATAATTATGTAAAAATTAGTTGTAATCATCAAACAATAAAAACACAAACTAATATACCCGGTATATTTGCTGCTGGAGATGTATCTGATCAAATTTATAAACAAGCTATTACTGCTGCAGCTAGCGGTTGTATGGCCGCTATTGATGCTGAAAAATATCTAAATAACTATTTAAAATAATATGTATATATTACATATATATAAGGAATTATAAAATGAAAGAAAAAAGTATTGAAATGCAAGGTATAGTGATAGATACATTACCGAACACTATGTTTAAAGTAGAGTTAGAAAATAAACATATTATTATAGCTCATATATCCGGTAAGATGAGAAAAAATTATATAAGAATTTTAACGGGAGATAAAGTTACATTGGAATTAACACCTTATGATCTCAGTAAAGGAAGGATTATTTTCAGAAGCAGATAACTCTATATAAATAGTATTTAATTACTATGCTGAAAATTTCATACTAGCATAATCAGATGTATAATTCTCAACATCATCTATATTTATAATTTTAAGTAAATTTTATAAATAATAAGTTAATAAATTTTTATAAATATAAAACATTAGGATTGTTATGCGCACAAAGTATTGCGGTAAAATAACATCAAAAGATGTAAATAAAATAATTACTATATGCGGCTGGATAAATAAAACGCGAATTTTAAAAAATATGATTTTTATTGATGTACGTGATAATACAGGGATCATACAAGTTGTTTTCAGTAAAAAATATATTGATGATTTTTCGGAAGTATTGACATTACGTAATGATTTTTGTATACAAGTTAATGGATTAGTTACTTTAAAAAAAAAACCAAATTTATTAAACTTTCCTGTATCAACTAATCTAATAGAAATTAGAGCATTTAAATTATTTATTTTTAATAAAACTCTACCTATACCATTAGATTATAATAAAAAAAATAAAGAAGATATACGATTTAAATTTCGTTATTTAGATTTACGTCGTGATGTTATGCTTAAAAATATACAAATAAGAAATAAAGTAAATATATTAATAAGAAAATTTTTTTCAAAAAACAAATTTATAGAAATTGAAACTCCTATTTTAACTAAATCAACTCCAGAAGGAGCATCCGATTATTTAGTAAATAGTCGATTATATCCCGGAAAATATTATGCTTTACCACAATCACCTCAGTTATTTAAACAATTACTAATGATATCTGGTATAGATCGATATTATCAAATTGCAAAATGTTTTCGAGATGAAGATTTACGATCAGATCGACAACCTGAATTTACTCAATTAGATATAGAAATGGCATTTATAAAACCATGTTATTTACGAAAATTAATAAATGATTTAATTAAAAAATTATGGTTATCTATTCAAAATAAAAAGTTAAAAGAAATAAAAAAAATTAGTTATTATAAAAGTTTATATTTATATGGTACCGATAAACCTGATTTAAGAAATCCTATTAAATTTATTGAATTAAATCATATATTTAAAGATAAATATACTAATTTTTTTCCATGGTTATCATTATATAAAACAAATAGAGTTATTGGAATTAATATTCCTAACGGAATAAAAAATATTTCAGATAAACAAATCACTGTCTATAAAAAATTCTTGAAAAAATTTTATATACATAAATTAATATGTATAAAAATTATTAATATAGAAAAAGATTTAACAGATCATAATCAAAATTTTAATAAAGATATTTTATATAAAATATTTTCTAATATTAAAATACATGATGGTGATATCTTGTTTATAATAGCAGAAGAAGTCAGTATAGCAAATACTGCATTGAGTGCATTACGAATAAAAATAGGATTAGAATTAAAATTAACTGATTTAAAAAATATATATCCTATTTGGATTATAGATTTTCCTCTATTTAAAATAGATAAAAATAATAATTTAAAATCCATGCATCATCCCTTTACAGCACCTAAAAATAGCAGTATACAGAAAAATTCTATAAATATAGATCCGTTAGAAGTTTTATCTAGTGCATTTGATTTAGTTATTAATGGTTATGAAATAGGAGGCGGTTCACAACGTATTCATAATTATAAAATACAAACCGAGATTTTTGATATTTTAAAAATTAGTAAAAAACAACAAAAAGAAAAATTTGATTTTTTTATTAATGCTTTAAAATACGGCGCTCCTCCTCATGCTGGTTTAGCTTTAGGTTTAGACCGATTAACTATGTTATTAACAAATAGTAATACCATTACCGATGTAATAGCTTTTCCTAAAACTACTTCAGCAACTTGTTTAATGACTGGAGCACCTTGCTAGTAATAACAAAAATATTAAAATATATAGACTATAATAAATTTTATTTATTTTTATGAATAAATTTATTATAGATTTTAAAAAAAAATTATTTAAATTAATTAATGAGGAAATATGTCTGGACATAGCAAGTGGGCAAATACAAAACACAGAAAAAATGCTCAAGATATAAAACGTAGTAAAATATTCACTAAAATAATAAAAAAAATAACAACATCTAGCGCAAAATACGGATCAGATATCAATAAAAATTTTAAATTAAGAAATATTTTAGAGAAAGCTCATGCATATAACTTAAAAAAAAAATTGATTAACAATGCTATACAACGTAGTTCAAGATTAAATAAGAAAGATAATTTTAAAACTATGAAATACGCAGGATATGGTCCAGCAGGAACAGCTTTAATTATTCACTGTCAAACTAATAATAGTAATAGAACCGTATCCAGTATTAGAAATATATTCTCTCGTTTTAATGCACGATTAATTAACTATGATAATATCAAATATTTATTCAATTTTTTTTATATATTAACAATTAACATGACTTTACATAATAAAAATTCGTTATTAAATATAATTAATAAGAATAATTTATTTTATAATAAAAAAATAAATAAAAATTCTTTAAATATAACTGTTCAGATGAAAAATTTTGTAAAAATCAAACAATATTTATCAGCTCATTCAATTACTATCGATAATAGTAATACACTGATTACTCCTAAAATTATACAAAATTTAGACGATAAAAATAGTATTTTATTAAAAAATATGATTAATTTATTAAAAAAAATAAATGAAATTATATATATAATTCATAACGGAAAAGTATGTTAAAAAAAAATGATGTAAATAAATTATTTAAATATTAAATTAATTTAATGTAAAAATTACATATTAAATAAATAATTATGTTATATACAATATAATTATTTGTTTTAATAATTTAAAAATATATATTAATTGTCTGAACTGACTATATATGATAAATAATTCATTTTAATATATATAAATATATGTTAATTAAATATTATGTTTATAATTATAAACTTACAAAATATCATATATAAATCATTAATAATTATGTGATTAATAAAATATTTATATATATAAATATATATCAATGTTATCATATTTAGTCAATACAGAATTTTATTCTTTTTTTAAAAAAACTATGTTATGAAATTTTATTTAATATTTATAATTTTACACATATTAGCAGTTTCTTGTTCTTTTTCTTGATTTGATTTTATTAAAACAATATTAGTATTTTTAATTAATAACTGTTTATCTTTTAGTAACTGTATACTGTTATTTACAACATTATCTTGAATAAAATTATTATCTAAAAAGATCGGAACTACACCTCTATACAAAGAAGATAACCGTAATTGCTTAATACAATTAGATACATAAAAAATCGGCAATCCAGATGTAATTCTTGAAGTTAACAAAGCAATTTCAGGTGTTGTTAACACAATAATAATTGCAGAAACGTTATTTAAATGATTTGCTATATACATGGCTGACATAGAAATTGCTTCAGCAATACTATTAAATTTTTTGTGTAACCGATGTTTAGAAATATTTGCAGACGGGACTTTTTCAGCACCTAAACAAATCTTTGACATAGTTTGTACGGTTATTACGGGAAAATTACCTGATGCTGTTTCTGCTGACAACATAACTGCATCCGTACCATCCAAAACAGAATTAGCAACATCCATAACTTCTGCTCGTGTAGGAAACGGATTTATAATCATAGATTCCATCATTTGTGTTGCTGTAATAACTACACGATTTAATTGTCTTGTTATTTTAATTAATTTTTTTTGTATTCCAATTAATTGATGATCACCAATTTCAACTCCTAGATCACCTCTTGCGATCATAATAGCATCAGATTCTAATACAAGATCTTTTATTATTTCATCAGATAAAATAGCTTCTGCTCGTTCAATTTTAGCAATAATTTTTGCTACGCTACCAGCTTGCTGTATTAATAGACGTGCTTTCTGTAAATCTTGTCGAGATCTTGGAAAAGATACTGCTAAATAATCTACATCTAATAATGCGGCTAATTTAATATCTTGTTTATCTTTCTCCGTTAAAGCAGATGCAGATAAACCTCCTCCAAGTTTATTTAAACCTTTATTATCAGATAAATATCCGCCTATAATTACTTTTGTATAAATTTTTGTATTATTTTTTTTAATAACTTTTAATTGTATTTTTCCGTCATCTAATAATAGAATATCATCACATGATACTTCGTTAGGAAGATTAGTATAATTAATTCCTACGGCATTAATATCGCCTTGATATTTATCAAGATTTAAATCTAAAACAAAATAATCATCGTTGTTCAAAAAAATTTTATTTGTTTTAAAACTAGAAATACGTATTTTAGGTCCTTGTAAATCACCAATAAGAGCTACAAAACAATTTAATTCTTTTTCTATCAATCTAATTTTTTTTACTCTATTAATATGGTCTTCTGCAGTACCATGTGAAAAATTCAATCTTAATACATTAACTCCAGATCGGATCATATCTTTTAAAACATTTTTATTATCAGTTGCAGGTCCTAATGTAGAAACAATTTTTGTCCTTCTAATAGAAGTGATCATTTAGTACGTCCTTAAATATATAAATAATATACAAAAAAATTTTATTTAAAAATCATTATTTTTATTAAAATACAAATAAATATATTGCTATAAAATCAATAATTTTTATTTATTATAAAAATATGTCACGCTATATAACAGGTTTATTGATTAATAAACAAAAATTATTAATTTTTAATATTAAAATATTAATATACTTTATTATATATCTTGTTTTATAACATATATTATATATAATATAATTTTTAATTAAAATATTAATTAATTTATTATCAACAATAATAATATCTATTTAAGTTTTAAATTATTTTATTTTTATTAATAATAATATTAATAAAAATTTATATAATATATTCATATATTATGTTATTAATAAGAATATTAAAAATATCATTAATATAATATTAAGGTTTGTTATGACATTAAAAATAAAAAACTATAATTTATTTATCTTTGGAACTAAAAGTGATTTAGCTCAAAGGAAAATATTTCCAGCTTTGTATCAATTAGAAAAAAAAAATAAACTCAAACATAATATGCAAATTATCGGGATTAGTCGATCAAATTGTAGTACAAAAGAATATATAAATATCATTTTTAATGCTTTAAAAAAATTCTTAAATGAAACCATAAATTTATCTATATGGAAAATATTAAAAAAACGTTTTGTTTTTTGTAAAATAGACATCAATAATATTCAAAATTTTAAAAAATTAGTTATTTATATTAAAGAAAAATATAATATTCTCATTTATTATTGTGCTGTATCATCAGATATGTTTGTAAACATCTGTAAAGGTCTAGCGTCTATCAAATGTAATAAAAAAAATTCTAAAATTATTTTAGAAAAACCAATCGGAAAATCTTTCAGTACATTTTATAAAATAAATCAATCTATTAAAAATTATTTTTCTGAAAAACAAATCTTTCGTATTGATCATTATTTAGGCAAAGAAGCGATATTAAATCTTATTTCATTAAAATTTGCTAATCCATTATTTTATAATATTTTAAATAACAATTATATAGATCATGTACAAATAACATTAGCAGAAAGCATCGGAATAGAAAATAGATGGGATTATTTTAATAAAACTGGACAAATTATAGATATGGTGCAAAATCATATTCTACAAATTATTTCTATTTTTACAATGGATATACCTAAATCATTACATAAAAAACATATTCATGAGGAAAAAATAAAAATTTTAAAATCTTTACGTAATATTAATAATCATAATATACATAAATACGTATCTTTTGGACAATATTCTTCAGGTATAATTAATACAAAATCCGTCAAAAGTTATGTACATGAAAATAAAGCAGAAAAAAATAGTACTACTGAAACATTTGTTTCTATAAAATTATATATAGATACCAAATTGTGGCGTAATGTACCCTTTTATATCCGTACCGGAAAAAGATTACCTAAAAAATGTTCAAAAATTGTTATTTTTTTAAAAAATATAAAAAATATATTTGTTAATAATATAGATTTAAATACCGACTTCAATCGTATTACTATTGATTTACAATCAACACCTAAAACTACTATAAAATTATATAATAAAATACCCACATTAAATTCAAGTTTTGAATTAAAACCTTGTAAATTATCTTTTGATAATAAAAAATATTTTCCGTATAATTATATACCTCAAGAATATGAACGATTATTAAGCGAAATAATACAAAATAATCAATTTTTATTTCTTAATTACAAAGAAATTGTGTATTCTTGGAAATGGATTGATCCAATAATACAAGCATTTAAAAAAAATCCATTATTATTACAATACTATTCTGCTGGTACTTGGGGACCTAAATCATCCTGCGATTTGATCAAACAAGATAATAGACGTTGGGATAATAATTAATTTATTAATAAATATAATAAAAATAATTTTTTATGTATAATAAATGATTTCATACAAATAAAATCCACAAACATAAATTCACTTATATAAAATATATCTTTAAATTTTTTTATACAAAAAAAAGTATAATATATACACCGTACATGATAAAATCCTGATATATTAATTAGTATTCAATACTTAACATAATCATGCACCACCATAATAGTATTAGTAAATAAATTTATTCATTTTAATTAAAAAAGAATTATGATCTAAAATTCATTTATATATTTTTAAAATAATTATTTATAGATAAAAAAATCTATATATCATGTAGACGATATCAAATATTTTTTATGAAAATTATTAAATGTAAAAATAATTTATTTTATAAAAAGTTAATTTTAATAAAATATAAAAAGAAGCACATATTAAATATGAACTTTAATTATACAATGTTAGCATTAGATACAACATTATATTCCTGTTCCGTATCTTTGTTATATAAAGGAACAATATATAGTTTATTTGAACTGTGTTCAAATACTCATGAAAAAAAAATATTAGATATGATCACAAAAATATTAAATCAAGTCAATATTAATTTATGTAATCTTGATTACATTACATGCACAATAGGACCTGGAAGTTTTACTGGAATCAGAATATCTATAGGAATTTCGCAAACAATATCTATTCTTTATAGAATTCCTGTTATAGGTTTTTCTACCTTACAAATTTTATCGGAACAAAGTTGGAAAATTAATAGAATAAAACGTGTTTTAATTATTATTCAAATTTCTAAAAAACAGATTTTTTGGGCTAAATATTTAAAAAATAAAATAGGTCTATGGGTTGGTGGATATACTGAAAAATTATTTAATAATATAAATATCGTTAAAAAAAAAATAATGAAATGTTCAGGTATTTGGTCAACTATCGGATGTAATATAAACATAAAAAATTTTAAAAAATCTATTAAATTATGTCATACACATATCACTACCCCGCATTCTAAATATATTATATTATATGCAATACAATATTTGAAATATCACAAGTATTCTGATATAACACAAATATATCCTAGATATTTACATAAAATACATTAAAAATACAATAATTCGTTATTTAATACAATTTATTCTATAGGAATATTAATTTTTATAGTACAAATATTATTATTATTTTGACATACATCAAAAAATATTTTATTCGGATGAACTTTAGAATACTTCGTAATTACTAATGATAAATCATTTTTCAATTGCGAGAAATAATACGGTTCATATCTATTTCTTTTATTTTTTTCAATTAATATTTTTAATCTTTCTTTAGCTAAATGAGCTGTATATTTTTTTTTTGATAAAAATAAATCTATTAATATCATTATTATCTCCTAAACAACCATTGTAAAAAACTTTTTTTTTCTTCTAAAAAAAATCGTAATGGAATATTAATTCCTAATAAACGTTGTACTGTATCAAAATATGCTTGACCGGCAATAGATTTAGTATCTAATATCACAGCTAATCCTTGATTAGAAGATTTTAATACAGCACTATCTTCTGGTACAATACCAATTAAAGGAATTTGCAATATATCTGTTACATCTTCCGTACTTAACATATCACCTTGTTTTACTTTATTAGAATTATATCTATTTAAAAGTAAATATTCTTTTATAGGAGTATCACTATGTTCGGATCTTTGTGATTTAGATGATATTATTCCTAATATTCGATCAGCATCTCGAATAGATGAAATTTCTGGATTAGTAACTACTATAACTTCATCCGAAAAATAAAACGCAAGAATAGCACCATTTTCTATTCCGGCTGGTGAATCGCATATAATGAAATCGAAATTCATTTTTAATAACATCTCTAAAACTTGTTCTACTCCGGATTTTGTTAAAGAATCTTTATCTCTTGTTTGCGACGCCGGTAACAAAAATAAATTTTTTGTACGTTTATCTCGTATTAAAGCCTGATTTAAAGTAGCTTCTTTATTAATTACATTAATAAAATCATATACTACTCGACGTTCACAACCCAGTATTAAATCTAAATTTCTTAATCCAATATCAAAATCAATGACTACAGTTTTTTTACCTTGTAGAGCTAAACCGGTAGCAATAGAAGCGCTAGAAGTGGTTTTACCAACACCCCCTTTACCCGATGTAATAGTTATAATACGAGACATATAATCAACACCCTTATTTTATGTATAAAATATTTATTTTAAATCTTTAATAAATAAAGTATTATTTACTAAACTAATTTCAACACTTTGACCTAAGAATTTTATTGGTATTTGTTCAATAGTTAAATATTTTCCTGCAATAGCAATTAATTCTGCAAATAAAGATGTACAAAAAATTCTTTTAGTCATATCTCCATGTACCCCGGCTAATACTCGACCTCGCATAATACCATATATATGAACGTTACCGCCAGAAATTAATTCTGCTCCTGAACTAACATTGTTAGTAATTATTAAATCATGATTAGGTGAATAAATTTTTTGACCGGAACGTATTATATAATCAATTATATCGCTTTTATAAGATAAAAGATTTGATAATGATAAATCTATAGATTTTTTTTTGTATGCATTATAAGTATTATTTTGATACATTCGCGACATTACAATCGTTGATTCAGATAAAATAGGTATACCTGTTTTGAAAATTATTTTTTTTAAATTTTTATCCTTACAACCAATAATACCAAATAAAAATAAACCAATAGACAAGATAAAATCTTGTACACGAATCCAATCAAATGAATAGAATAAAGATTCTATATTTAGAATAATCGGTATATTTTTAAAGAAAGAAGGAGATTCTTGTACTTTTTGATATAAAAATTTTTTAAAATAATTGAATTTTATTTTATTCAGATAAATTACTAAAATAGTAAAATTTTTTTTTTTAAAAGTTACGCGTTGATTTTCCATAGTTTTAAACTCAATATACTAATATTATTAGTATATAATACTTTTTAGAATTAAATAAATATTTATATACTAAAATATATAATTTAATAACAGTAATATGCTATTAATTTATAATTTTATAAAATATAAATTAATAATTATTAAATTAATAAATTTGTTTTCTTTAATAAAAATAAACATTTGAATATTTTTTAAAAATTCATTTAAAACAATTGCTACAATTTTTGTAATTATAATAATATAAAATTATGAATAGTAAAAATACTAAATATTTAAAAAAATCTAAAGAATATAAGTTATTAAAAAAAAATTTTCAAATATTTAATAATAAAACTACAATTTTATCAGGACTAATTCCACAAGATTTATATTATCCTAATTTATTTAAACGATCTGTTATATATACTAATGACTATCATTTATATAAAAAAAAATCTAATGAAAAAAAAAAAAATATAATTTTTAATTATTCTGATAATTCAAAAAAACTTTTTAAATATCAACAGTTAATTTATTTTTGGATGAAAAATAAGAAAGAAGCTAAACTACAGATAATCTATTTATTAACATGTATATCTAATAATTGTATTATATATGTAATAGGAAAAAAAAAAAGTGGTATTAATAGTATTAATAAAATATTTATTAAATACATACAATTTAATAAAATAGATTATGCTAGAAATTGTTGTTTATATCACGGGTATATATTAAAAACACCTAAATTTATTTTAAAAAAATTTATCAAAAAATATATCTGGAATAACATTATTATCTATAGTTTACCCGGAATATTTGGATATAAAAAAATAGATCTAGGTAGTAAGTTGCTTATATCTACATTTAATAAAAATATTACGGGACAAATATTAGATATAGGATCAGGAACAGGGATTATAGGTATTGCTATAGCAAAAAAAAATCCATTAATATATTTAACATTAATTGATATTAATAACGTAGCCATTTGGTGTAGTAAAAAAAATTTAGTAAAAAATAATATTCAAGGAAAAGTTTTATTAAGTAATATTTATTCTAAAATAGAAAAAAAATACAATTTAATTGTATCTAATCCGCCATTTCATCAAAATTTAAAAATTAACTTAAATGTGATAACGAAAATAATAAAAAATGCAAAAAAATATTTAAAAAAAAAAGGTGAATTACGTATCGTAACAAACTCTTTTATATCATGTGATTATATTTTTAATAAATATAATATAAAATATAATATACTTTTAAAAACTAATAAATATAAAATATTTCAAATAATCAAGTAAAAAATATTAAATATATCTATACCCGGAGCGGGACTTGAACCCGCAAAGCCATAAAAGCCGAGGGATTTTAAGTCCCTTGTGTCTACCGATTTCACCATCCGGGCAATAAATTATTTTTATATATATACTAACTTTAAAAGGCGCGTCCCGGAATTGAACCGGGTTACACGGATTTGCAATCCATTACATCACCATTCTGTCAACGCGCCATAAAATTTTTTATATATATATTATATGATGGAGGAAGAGGGATTCGAACTCTCGGATAATTTCTCATCGACGGTTTTCAAGACCGCTGCCTTAAACCACTCAGCCATTCCTCCAAATATAGAGACATTATACTAAGAACTAAAAAAAAAGTAAAGTAATTCAAAAACGTTTTTAAAACCATATATATTTAATTAAATTAACATGTATTTTTTTTTAAAACTTTATTAATTAATAATTTTTGATTATTTAAAATATTGCACAATCTGTGTGTTTTATTAGAAATACAATCGAATCCTTGAATAACAACATTTTTTCTTATAAATCCGTGTTTTATAAAATATTTAGAAACTTCTAAAGATCGTTTAAGAGATAGTTTCATCATATTATTTTTTATATTTTTAATATTTGTACAACTAGTAATAATTAAAAAAAATTTATCTTTTCCTGTTAATAAAATTCGATTATTAAATCTATTTAATTTACGATATATACACGAAGATAATTTAGGATTATTTAAATAACAAGAAATATTATTTTTTATATCTTTAATATTTTTTTTATTTTGTAGAAATAATTTTCTATTAATGTTATGAGCATTGATACTATCAGACTTCACATAAGGATATAATTTCCATGATAGTCCTACATTAATGTTGTTTAATATACTCAATAAACTCTTAAAATCTACTTGATTTAATTTTTTGTTAAGATGAAGATGTACATCACATTGCAAATATTGATTTAATACATACTCCATACCAACAGATAAAATCGGATAAAATTTTTTATATTTTTGTAACACAAAAATATCTTTTAATTGTTTATTATTTATTGTTGCTTTTAATTGTGCACCTAATTTTGTATAAAAATTAATATTTTTTTTAATCGGATAAATAATATTTGCAGCATATTCTATATTAGAGATATATGTATTTAATTTATTACTTCGTATATCTTCAATAAAATTTTCTAAAATATTAGCTTTTAATTCTACATTTAAATAAGGATTAAATTGATATTTAGAAAAAATACCCGGACGTAAAGTAATAATGCTTTGTGTAATACTACGATAGTTATAATAATATAAATTTTTATATTTATGAAATATTTTCATCGGATGCAAAGCATTGAATTGAACTCCAAAATTGAATTTTTTTATATCAGATGAACCCTTTGCATGTGCAGTTGATAAAAAACTAGTCATAACCAAAATGAATAAAATAGTAATTTTTTTCATATATATTCCGTTCTTTGATGTTTAATAATCGTAATAATTTATTTTTTATATGCAATGTTGCATTAAATATAATTGAATATTACTATAATTACATTATATATAAAATTAATAAAATATACATATAAAAATAATTCTATACAAACGACTTAAATATCATCTACACTGAATTTTTCATTTTAAAAATAAATTCAAAAATCATGTTATAAATTTTTAATTTAAATACATTTAATCAACTCAAAAACTAATAAAGTTAATATTTTTAAAATATTTGTTTAATCTAAAAAAGAGATATAGTTGTTTTTAAAGTTTTAAAAACAATATTTAATATGTAATAATTGATATTATTAGAATTAATATTATTGATATAATTAATATATAACTTAATAAATAAAAAACTATAAATCTATTATTTAATAATTAATTAATTTTAAAAATATCTTGAATTATATTAATAATGATAAATATCAATTATATTTATCTGTTTATTAGTTCTAGTTATTAATTTTAATTTTTTAATTAAACTAAAATTAATAACATTTATACTGTATATACTTATTTAAGTATTTTAAACATAAATCCGTACAACTTTATATTTACTATTTTATATGGTAAATATAAATAGTATTATTACATTATTAAATATAAATGAATATTTTTATATTTTTTATATAAAAAATATAATTATATTATATCATATAAATAATATAAATTGATTTGTTTAAAACATATTATTATATTATAATATAATTATTATAATATAATAATATGTTTTATTTAAAAATTTTGTTAAAATAATAAATATATATTATGATATAATATATTTTTAAATAAATATAAAATATTTAGATATTAAAAATAAATAATAAATTTATTAATAAAGTTATTATTTATATGTTATAATTATAAATTAATTTATATTAAATTTAAATTAAATTAATTGTATATAAATAATATTATTATTAATTTGATATATTTTTGTTTGTTTTATAAAATAAATTAATCTAGTATCAAGATACTATTTAATAGATTACTTTATATTTAAAATTTATATATAAAATGAAATAAATAAAATAATATATTTAAAACGGAGCTATACATGAAAACTAGAATACTTTCAACTACTCTTTTAAAAGATAAAAACGTAATAAGTAAAAATACAATACATAATAAAAAAATTGATCAAATAGATATAGATCTTGATAAAAAATACGCATATAACATTAAAATTACTTCTGATGCTAGAAAAATAATAAACAAACAAGATATTGAATCTGATGAAATCCATATTCAACCTTCTAACACTGATGAATCTTCTACTAACATAGAAGACACAGAAATTGGTTGGTTTTCCGTATTAGATGATCAAGGTTATGAAAGATTCATACGTGATGGACACGTTACTATAAATGAGAATAGAGAAGTAGCTATGGATAATTATACTGCATTAAGTAATAACGATCGACCAATTATTGTACCTAAAAATGAAAAAATACTTATAAAAGCTGGTGGAGTTATTGTTATTAAAGAAGATTTTCATCAAAAAGGTAGTGAACCAGTATTTTTAGGTCAATTAAAATCTACATCCTTAAATGATGGCGATGTTATAGCACGTGATGGTAGTAAAATGTATGATTTAAATGCATCAGGGTTAGAAAAATATAAAAAAAATGATTTAAAGCTTAAATCTAAAGGTCTATCAGACGATATGATCATTCAAAATTATAAAAAATCAACTATTAAATTAATAGATACGTTAAATGTAATTCGATTGATTGAATCAAATATGACTAATAAAAACAGATAGAGATTAACATACAATATTAAAATATATGTATGTATCTTACATAAGAGTAATAAATATACATATTTAAAATATGTCATGGAAACTGGATATTTACCAGTTTCTGTGAATAAAAAAATATCATTTATTAATATAAATTATTTATATATATGAATTGAAAATATAAATTTTTTATTTATATAACGATATAAAAACATTTAATAATAATTAATTCATGTTAAAATAAATGATTATAATATAAGTTCAAGGTATCAATTTTGATAATAAATTTATTTTTCTTAATACTCAAAATATTTTATACGCTGTATTAATGATATCCAATATACATATGCCATTAATGTCTTATTTACACAAAACTCACCAATCTAATATTTTTAAATTAATTCAGATAAAATCTATTAAAATAAAAAAATAATTAATTTTTATCCATCATGGTATACTAATTATCAAAATTACCATATTGGAAATAATATAATAATATTATTTAATGAGAAAAATAATTTTCTTGCTACGATAAAAATTAAAAAAAATAATTCAATATTTTTAAATAAATTTTATTTATAAATTTTTATATAAAAAAAATATAAAATAATAATATTATTACAAAAATAATATTTATTTAAATATAAAAAATATTATATGTATAATCTTATACATACTAGTATATCAGTACGAGTGATCTCGATTTTAAATAATAAATATTTAAACATATTTTAAAAAAAAATATTTATTAATGATAATTTTGAAAAAAAATAGAATTTTACGGAACAATAAATCCACAAAAAATAAATTTAAATAATTCTATTAATTCTAATCAAATATCTAATTTTATAATTAAGTATATTTATACTAATTACGAAGAAAAAAAATTTTTGTTTTAAAAAATATTTATTTATTTTTTTTAAGAACAATAAATCTATTATTATACATAACAAACAGAATTGATATATTCAATAATTTTAATTGCATGAAAAAATTATTAGTATTAAAATATATAATAATTGTATATATTTTTATGAATTACACATCGATTGCATACGCAAAAAATTCATAATATACTGAAAATTTCAGACATTAATAATACTTATGTAATAGGATGGATTAGTTGTCGGTGTAAACGGAGCTGGAGATTCTACATCACAAATTCCTTTTACATATCAATCATTAAATAATATGTTAAATAAATTCGAAATTAATGCTCGGTATAATCCAAAAATACAAACTAAAAACACAGCTTCTGTATTAGTAATAGCAACCATTTCGCGATTAAATTATATTGGACAAAAAATTAATATCATAATATCTTCTATTGGAAATGCTAAAAATTTAAATGATGGTATCTTATTAATGACACCTTTACAAGATATTCATAAAAAACTTATGTAATTGCTCAAGGTATTATACTATTAATACAACATGATAATTCATCCTCTTTTAAAAATATTTCTACTAATCAATATTCTTCTAATCGAAAAAAAATGATTAATGGTACAATAATAAAGAAATTTGTATCAGATAAAAATAATATAAATGACAATGGTTCCATAATACTTTAATTGATAGATGATGGCTGGAATTTATCAAAAAATATTTGTAATTTAATTACTGCACGTTATTTCAATATAGCTTCAATTATTAATTTTAATACTATACAAATAAATATCCCGACAAATATAATTTTACAAAAAAATATACATAAAGAAAAGAATATAATATAATATTAAATAAAATCCATGTCATTTACTAATAAAGATTAATATATGAATATTACAGGCTCCATTAATAAATCTATTGTAATTACACCAAATTCATCTAAACAAAGAATCGATAATTTTTTATTCAAATCTTTGAAAAAGATACCAAAAAGTATGATATATCGTAGTTTAAGAACCGGAAGAATAAAAATCAATCAAAAAAAAGTACGTCCATACTATAAACTTAAAGTGAATGACTGCATTACATTACATGCAATTTCTATAGAAATAAAAAAAAAAAAATTTTTTTAAAAAAATCGGTAATTAATTTATTTTTAAAAAATATTTTATTTGAAGATAAATATTTAATTATTTTTAATAAACCACACGGATTCGCAGTACACGGGGGCAGCGGAATCAATTATGGGGTTATAGAAATATTTAGAAATATCCGTCAAGAATTAATATATCTAGAATTAGTTCATCGCATCGATAAAGAAACATCAGGTATATTAATACTCGCTAAAAAACGTTCTATTTTACGAAAAATGCATGAAAATTTACGAAATAAAAAGATACATAAAGAATATTTAGCATTATTACATGGACATTGGTTAAAAAAAAATACTATTATTAATCTTCCGTTACTTAAAAAAAAAGGTATAAATCAAAAAAAAAAAGTATGTGTTCATGCACAAGGTAAGCCTGCTATTACAAAATTTAAAGTAAATCAATATTTTTATAATACAACCTTAATATCTATTATCCCAGTAACAGGTAGAACACACCAAATTCGAGTACATACATCACAATTCGGACACCCCGTTGTTTTTGATAAAAAATATGGAAATTATAAAATAGAAAAAAAAAATATTAGTAAAAAAAATACTAGATTACTCTTACATGCTTATAAAATTTTTTTTTTACATCCCAAAAATAATAAAAAAATTTTTATAATTGCACCGTTAGACGAGCAATTTAAAAAATTATTAAAAATTTTTTCAAAAAAAAATAATTTTTATAATTTTTAAATTTATATACAAATCATATAATCAAAATAATCAAATTTATTAATAAATATTTTTATAAAAAATAAAATTATTTTTAATTATTTTAAGGAAAAAAAATGGCAGTACAAAAAAGTAAACCTAGTCGAGCTACAAGAGGCATGAGACGATCTCATGATCATATTTTTGAAAAAAAAATTTCTATCGATAATACGTCTAAAGAAATACATATTCGACATCATGTAACAAAAAAGGGTTATTACAAAGGAAAAAAAACTTTTCTATTCTATAAAAAATCTGAATAATGATATCTAAAACAAAGAATTTTTATAAAAGAGATTATTTTTAAATTATTTATATAAATTTGTTTATATAAAACATATTATCAATTTAAAATTGATATATATAAATTTATACATATAAAATATATTGAATTTTTAAAATATCTATTTTATATATTGAAATAGTAAGAGAAATTACTATATATATAAATATAAGCGTCGTTATATTTTTTAAAAATAAAAGTAACGAAGTTTATATAAAAATATATTCTATATACTATATCTATTTAGATATAGTATATAGAATATATTCTCAAAAAACGGTACTTTTAATTTATGCATAAAATTTCATTTATTTTTCCAGGATATGGATTTTATAATATAAAATTCCTAAAATCATTTTTTAAAAAACATACAATTATTAAAAACACATTTAATGAAGCTTCAGACTTATTACATAAAAATATATATAATAATTTTTTAAAAAACAATAATAACTCTATTTATATAAATAAAAATATATATTTACTAACCTTTATTTCATCTATTGCAATATACAGATTATTAAATCAAGAAATATCTATTAAACCTACAGTACTAGCAGGACATAGTTTAGGTCAATATTCTGCACTCGTATGCAATGATAATATGTCATTTAGAGAAGCATTAAAAATTATTACTATACGAAATAAAATTATGTTATTAGCAGTTAAAAATATACAAGTACTAACATTAGTAGTTATTGGATTGAATTACGTATTAGTTAAGCAAATTTGCTCCTTAACTTTTCTTATAGACCAAGTATTCATATCTATCATTAATTCACATAAACAAGTAGTTATTACGGGAAATTATTCAGCTGTCTATACTGCTGGTAAAATATTTAAAAAACAATTTCGTGCAAAAATAATTCGATTGCCTACTTCAATTACGTCACATTGCATATTATTAAAAAAATATAAAAAAATATTTTCTAATTATTTAAATAAAATAACAATTTCGACAGGAAAATATCCAATTATTAGCAACCATAACGCAGCTATTATGTACACTATTCAAGATATATATTTAGCTTCAATAAAACAAATATATAAAAAGGTTCAGTGGGAAAAAAGTATAAAAAAAATTATTTCTATGGGAATAGATGTTTTTATCGAAATAGGGCCAGGACAAATATTAACAAATTTAAATAAAAAATATTTTAATGTCGCATCGTATGCTACTAGTAGTAATCAGAAATTATCATTAGTTATGGATATACTCAAAAATCATGAAAAAAAAAATTGCTTTAGTAACAGGAGCTAATAAAGGTATCGGAAAAAAAATTTCTATAGAATTAATGAATTCAGGAATATATGTAATCGGTACAGCTACCACAGAAGTAGGTATTAATAATATTAAAAAAAAATTAAAAAATCAAGGAACTAGTATTTTAATAAATTTTATAGATATATCTATAACAAAAAAAACAATTAAAAAATTAATTAATAAATATAAAACTATTGATATATTTGTACATAACGCGGGTATTATAAACGATAATTTATTAATAACTATGCCGGACATAAAATGGAATCATGTTATTGACGTTAATTTATCTTCAATATTCTATATCACAAAAATTATTATCCCGGCTATGATTAAACAAAAATACGGACGTATTATCGTTATTAGTTCAATTATAAGTTGTATTGGACAAAAAGGACAAACAAATTATGCTGCATCAAAATCAGGATTAATTGGATTTTCTAAATCTTTAGCATTAGAAGTAGCATCCAGAGGAATTACTGTTAATTTAGTATCTCCGGGGTATATATTGACAGATATGACAAGAAAAATATTATCTTCTAAAAAAAAAGAAATTTTAAATAAAATTCCGATGGAACGATTTGGAACACCTCAAGATGTTGCAAATGTAGTTTCTTTTTTATCATCAAAACAATCATCTTATATAACTGGTCAAAATATTCATGTTAATGGAGGGATGTATGTTGATCTTGCTACATAAAATTATTAATATATAAAAAAAAATAAACTATATAATCACAATTATTTTCATTTTTTTAATAAAAATAGAGATATTTACATGAAAAATATTATTAATCGCATAAAAAAAATTGTCGAGCGCCAATTTAAAGAAAAAAAAAAAAATATTTCATTAAATACTGAGTTTAAAAAAGATCTGCGAGCAGATTCATTAGATTTTATAGAATTAATTATGCTATTAGAAGAAGAATTACAAATTGAATTGTTTGATATGGAACCAAATAAAATAAAATCTTTACAAGATCTTATTACATATATTATAACACAAATAAAAAAAAAATAATAAAATATATATATGAATAAATATCCCTGGATAATAAATCAATATCACGATTTAATTAATAAATACAGTAATAGTACATTACATCCAATAATTTTAATACAATCATCACTTGGTATTGGAACTTCACAATTAATTTTAAATATATCTAAATGGATCCTATGTTTTCATAAAAAAAAATATTCTAACTGCAATAATTGTCAGTCATGTTTACTATTTAATTATAAAAATCATCCTGATTTTTATAACATAAGTAATGTTATTAACAATAAATATATTGGAATTAATTTAGTTCGCAATGTTATTAATAACATATATAAAACATCACAACAAGGAGGAGCAAAAATAATATATTTTTCAAATATTAATATTTTTACTGCTGAATCAAATAATGCTTTATTAAAAACCTTAGAAGAACCTCCAAAAAATACTATATTTTTTTTACGTACTACAAACATAACGCAAATTATTAATACAATTAAGAGTAGATCTACTATATACTACATTAGTAATCCTAAAGAAAAAGTTTCTGTAAACTGGTTAAAAACTTTTAATAAAAATTATTCTTATATACATTTAATAACAGCACTACGGATAAATAACTATTCTCCTATATTAGCTCATAAATTTTTAAATAATAATGAATTTGATAAACGAAATATATTTATGAATGCAATTCAAAAATATATTACCTACAAAGAAAATGTATTATTAACTATAATTTTTAAATATGATTCATCAATAATCACTAAATATATTAGTTACTTACTGTTAGATATAATAAAATATCGAATATGCAGAAAATATAAAATAAAAAATTTAGATCAAGTGCAATTAATTAAAAAAATCGCGTGTATCAATACGAATCAGACTTTAATAAATAGTTTAATATCCTGGATTCAGTATGTACAAATATTGTCTAGTTCATATACTATTGATAAAAAATTAATATTTATTGAACAAATTTTATCTTGGATAAAGATACTACGTATTTAATTAATAATATATATTATTATAAGGAATTTAAAAAAAATGTTTTTAATTGATACTCATTGCCATATTAATAAATTAAATAATAATCATCAAATTTTAGACTTAAAATATTTTTTAAAAAAAGCATATAAAAAAAATATAAAACTTTTTTTATCCATAGCTACTTCTATTGAAGATTTTAATCATTTATATAAATACACGAATCAATATAAAAATATATTATTATCATGCGGATTGCATCCTAATTATGAACATCATGATAATGACTTAAAAATTATGAAATCACTAATAAAAAATGATAGGGTTATCGCAATTGGAGAAACCGGATTAGATTTCTATAGAACTATACAAAAAAAAACCACACAAATAAAATTATTTAAATATCATATATACTTATCTAATAAAACAAAAAAACCTATTATTATTCATAATAGACATGCTGATAACGAAATACTCAATATATTAAATTTTAATAAAAATAAAATATGTTCAGGAATAATACATTCTTTTACAGGAAATATAAATTTAGCAAGAAAGTTCTTGGATATTGGATTTTATATATCATTTTCAGGAATCATTACTTTTAAAAATTCAGATTACTTAAGATCAATATTAAAATTTATCCCATTAAACAGATTATGCATAGAAACTGATTCGCCGTATTTATCTCCTGAACCACATCGAGGTATAAATAATCAACCATCTTTTTTATACTATATCGCAAAAACAATTCAAAAAATATTAAAAATAGATTTTTCAATGTTTACTAACATTTTAAATAAAAATTTTTTTAAATTATTTAAAATTAATACAAATATATATAACCATTTATCATTGTTATGATAATAATTATTTAAAAATCTGCACGCCCTACTGTTCTCGGAAATGGAATAACTTCTCTAATATTTTTAATACCCGTAATAAATAATATAAGTCGTTCTAGCCCTAAACCAAAACCAGCATGAGGCACTGTTCCATATCTTCTTAAATCTTTATACCAATCATAATCTTTTTTATTTAATCCCATTTCAGATATTCGAGAATCTAAATATTGAATTCTATCTTCTCGTGCGGATCCACCGATAATTTCACCAATCTGCGGAACAAGTATATCAAATGCAGCAACTGTTTTGTTATCATCATTTACTTTCATGTAAAAAGCTTTTAACATTTTAGGATAATTTATTATTATAATCGGCGCTTTAAAATAAACATGTACTAAATATTTTTCTTGATTGGAAGATAAATCTTTTCCCCACACAATATCATCAGTAAAAATATGTTTATTTTTTAATAAAATATTAATAACATCAGTATAATTTATAATTATAAAATTAGTATGTATAAAATTATTAAGACGATTGATAATATTCTTGTCAATAGTTTTCTGCAAAAAAAGTAATTCTGAAATACAATTATTTAATACATCCATAATAGAATTTTTTAATAATTTTTCTGCAAATAAAAATATTTCATTAATGTTAGAAAAAGATTTTTCTACTTCTAACATCCAAAATTCTGTTAAATGTTTTTTTGTATTAGAATTTTCTGCACGAAAAGTAGGACCAAAAGAATATACTTTTGATAACGCACATGCGTACGCTTCTAATGTTAATTGACCAGAAACTGTTAAAAATACTTTTTTTTTAAAAAAATCTGTATTGTTATTAAGGTTATTTTTAATAATACTACGATTATTGATATCTAACATAGATACTTTAAACATAGATCCAGCTCCCTCTGCATCAATACTAGTGATGATAGGAGTTGATACCCACAAATATCCATAACTATTAAGAAACTGATTTAATGACTGAAATACCGTACTTCTAATTCTTGAAATAACTCCAATTAAGCTAGTACGTGGACGTAAATGACAAAAGTTTCTAATATGCTCTATAGTGTGTTTTTTAGCTGAAATAGGATATAATTCAGGATGATCTATCCAGCCAAGTATACGAACATATTTAGCTTGTATTTCATATACTTGTAAATATCCTTTAGATAGAATCAAATTACCTGTTATTTTTACAGAACAACCAATTGTTAATTTTATAATTTCAGTATAATAATTAGATAACAATTTTGACGCTACTATTTGTATAGTCTGTGTAGACGAACCATCATAGACTGTTAAAAAGGATATTCCTATCTTAGATAACCTATTATTACGTATCCAACCATAAATAGTAACCACTTTATGTAAATAATTATTTTGTGTATAAATATCAACTATAGATGTTTTTTTCATAATTATTCCTTATTGAACATCAATAATATATATGTTTATTATTCATATATATGAATGTAATGCTATTTAATTAATTTTTAATTATTATGAGAATAATATACGATAAAAAACAAAATTTATATCTAAAAAATAATAATATTATTATCGCAATATCATTGCATACTATAAAATATTTAATAAATTTAAATAGTTAATATGAAAATCATTACTTTATTCATGAATAATATTTTTACATTCTAAACAACAACATGAATCTAATTTAATAGAACATGATCGACATTGGATAAATAAACGATGACAAAGATTATTAAAACAATTTATATGTGTCCGGTCTGTATATTCATCACAAGTTATACACTTAGATAAAATATCATTAGTGATTTTTTCCGACAAACGAGCATCAAAAACAAAAATTTTTCCTTTAAAATAATTAGGTAAATTATATTTTTTAACTTGTTTGATGTAACTTAAAATACCGCCATATATATGGTAAATGTTAGAAAAACCATGATGTTTTAACAAAGCAGTAGATTTTTCACAACGGATGCCTCCGGTACAATACATAACAATTTTTTTATGTTTATGTAATTTTAAATATTTTGGTAATTTTTTTAATTGTTCACGAAACGTTTGAGCAGGTAAAGTAATTGCGTTGCTAAAATGCCCAATTTCATATTCATAACTATTTCGCATGTCTAAAAATATACAATCTTTATCAAAAAAATATTTATTTACTAAAAAAGCATTTAGATAAATTCCTTTGTTATTCCTATTAAAATAAAAATTATTAATTGTACTCGATACAAGTTGTTTTTTAATTTTTATTTTTAAATTCCAAAAAGCTATTTTTTTATTCTCTATCGTGTAATTCATATACATTCGTTTAGTTTTTTTATCAATTCTTTTAAAAAAATGTTTAAAATACCTATATTGTATATCAGAAATACTAATTAGTGCATTAATTCCTTCTTTTGCAATATAAATTCGTCCTAAAATATTTTTTTTTTCTAATTTAGATGTTATTAAATTTAATAATTTTTTAGGGTCTTTAACAAAAAAATATTTATAAAAAGAAACGATCATATTTTTATGACTAACAACTTCATTATAAATATTTTTTAAATTAGTTTGTAATTTTTTTTTTATTATTCTATGCATAGTTTATAACCAATTTTATTTTTCATAAAAATTAACTAATATAAATATATATAAAATAAAACATTAATTAATCAAAATGAACGTATTTAAAGTAAAAAAATATTTATAATTTTATACTAGTAATTTTTGAAATAATTTTTGTTTTTGATGATTCATCTTTTTTAAAGAATTTTCGGAATTCTTTAATGATAATTTTTGTTCTGATATAAAATATGACGGTGCTTTTTTTAAAAAATTCTTATTTAATAATAAAGACTTAATTTTTTTAATATTTTTATTAATTACTAAGATTTTTTTATCAATACGTTTTAATTCTATATCAATATTTAATTTCGAATTTATTAAAATAAATATCTCTACATCATCTATAATTCGCATTATATATGAAGAAAGATTATCTATATCTACAATTTCAGTTAAACAATCTAAATACGCAATTTTTTTTAATAAAGTATTATTTTCGTTTAAAAAAACTTTTTGATCTAAAGAAATATTTTTTAAATATACTTGTAACAGTGTTGTATGTTTAACTTTGGTATCTACTCGAACACATCGTAAAACAGAAATAATTTTTTTAAACCAAGACATAAACTTATTGATGTCACTATTATTATAGTGACTATAATATTTCGGAAATGAATTTAAAAAAATAATAGAATTAAATTGTTTATTCAATTGGTATAAAAAATTCCAAATATATGTTGTAATAAATGGCATAATAGGATGTATCATTAATAAAATTGCACTTAATATTCGAAATAAAGTATTTTTAACAGCATTAACCTCATAATCTAAACCAAACTGTAAAATTGGTTTTATCATTTCTAAATATTGATCGCAAAAAATATTCCATATAAATTTATATAACAATCTAGATAAACGATCAAATCGAAATAATTTTAACAAAACGTGATATTTATTAATAACATTATTTAATTTAAAATAAATCCAATGATCTAGCAAAAGAGAAGAAAAAATTTTTTTTTGATATACAGTATTTTTGATATTCTTAATTACAAATCGACTAGCATTCCAAATTTTATTACAAAAATTTTGATATCCATTTAAACGATTCATGTCCCAATTAATATTTCTGCTTGTAGTAGCTAATGAGATAAATGTATACCGTACTGCATCAGTACTATGTGCGCAAATACCATGCGGAAAATATTTAATAGTATTATTTTTAACTATTTTAGATATTTTTTTGTTATGAATTAAATTTTTTGTCCTTTTTTTTATTAGTTTTATTAAACTAATTCCATCAATCATATCAATAGGGTCTAAAACATTACCATTAGATTTTGACATTTTTTGACCGTTTTCATCTCGTATTAATCCTGTTAAATATACTGTTTTAAAAGGAATTTGAGCATTTCCATGTTTATCTTTTAAGATATACATAGTAATCATAATCATACGAGCAATCCAAAAAAAAATAATATCAAAACCACATACTAAAACATCAGTAGGATGAAAAATTGATAATTTTTTGTTATCAACAGGCCAACCTAATCCGGCAAATGTCCATAAACTTGAAGAAAACCACGTATCTAATACATCTGGATCTTGAAAAAGTAATATATCTTTATCCAAAGAATATTCTTGTCGAATAGATGTTTCGTTTTCACCTACATAAATATTATCGTGTACATCATACCAGACTGGAATTTGATGTCCCCACCATAATTGACGAGAAATACACCAATCTTGAATATTATTCATCCAAGATAAAAACATATTAGTATATTGTTGGGGTATAAAAACAATTTTTTTTTCTTTTACGGCATTAACAGCTGTAATAGATAATAATTTTGTACTCAAATACCATTGATTTGTTAATTTAGGCTCTAAAACAACGCCACTTCTATCCCCATAAGGAATACTATTCCTACATATAATAGATTTTTTTAAACATCCTATCTTTTTTAACATTGACAAAATTTTCTTACGTGCCAAAAATCGATCTAAAGATCGTAAATCTTTTGGAATAAAACTATTAAATAATTTTATTTTTTGACCGCGATAATTAAAAATATTTAATTTATTTAATATTGTTCCACTTTTAGAAAAAATATCAATCATTGATAATTTATTACGTTGACCGATTTCATAATCATTAAAATCATGAGCGGGAGTTACTTTCATACATCCAGTCCCTTTTGACATATCAATAGATACATCGCTAATAATGGGAATAATTCGATCAACTATAGGAACTTTAACAAAACAACCGATATATTTTTTATATCTAACGTCATCAGGGTGTACTGCTAAAGCGGTATCTCCTAATAATGTTTCTGGTCGAGTTGTAGCAATTACTACACTAGCTTTATTAATAAATTTTATATGACGACAACTATCATGTATTAAAAAATATTCAATATACCACATTGTATTTGAACCGGCGCGATTTTCAACTTCTAAATCAGATACTACAGTTTTAAATTTTGGATCCCAATATACTAGTTTCTTATTTCTATAAATTAATCCATCTTTATATAACATAATAAAAACTTTTTTAACGGCTATAGAAAAATCAGTATCTAATGTAAACCGTACTTCGTTCCAATTAATTAAATGGCCTAATCGTTTGATTTGATCAAACATAATAGATTCAGATTTTTTCTTCCAATTAAAAATTTTTTTAATAAATTCTTTTCTAGTATACGAGTTTTTATTTTTTCCTTTCTGTTCAAATAAATTACGTTCCACTACCATTTGCGTAGCAATACCTGCATGATCAGTTCCCATTTGTAACAAAGCATTTTTTCCAGACATACGATGATATCGTATTAAAACATCCATAATAGTCTGTTGAAATGCGTGTCCTATATGTAAATAACCAGTTATGTTAGGCGGTGGAACCATGATACAAAAATTATTTTTTATAATATTTTTGTTATCAGAACAAAAAAAATTATTTTTTTTAAAAATTTTTTGTATTTTTTTTTCTATTAAAATAAAATTAAAATTTTTATCCATCATATTTTTTAGTTACATTAGTTTATTTGTTTAGTAATATACATGATAATCATCATTAATTTTATATTGATAATTAAATATATATTTTTAAATATATTTAGCATATAAAAATATGATAATATAGTAATTCATATAAATATTTTAAATAATTTTTTAATGAATATAAAATATATTGTTAACAACATTAAGATTAATATCTTTATATTACTAAATAATAGTGATTTTACTATATTTATATTATAAAAAATAATATAAAATAATTAGTATTCAAAATACTAAATAAGTATTATCCTGAAAATTAACAATTAAAAACCTATATACTAATATACAAAATATAAATTATAATCACTATGTCCATACAAATGATTATGTTATGTATATAACATATATTACTTTCCAACTAAATCATAAAATATCATCTATATATTAGGACATAAATTTATTATTTTCAATTAAATTTTAATATAATTAAATATATTTAATTATATTAAAATTCATTAATATATGAAATAAATATTATTATTATGTTATATATAAACATAATAATATATATATAGATATATTAGCATATAAAATATCTATTCCGGATAACTGATCTTTATATATATAAAAATATAATATTTATTCACTTAATATAAATTTATATTTATAGGAAAAATAATATGAAAACATTATATCAAAAAAGTTGCCTAAAATTATCAGATTTTACATCCAAAGAAATATTTTATTTGATAAAATTATCAAAATTTTTAAAAACTAATAAAAAAAATAAAAAAGAAAAAAAATATATTAAAGGAAAAAATATAGCGTTAATTTTTGAAAAACCATCTACTAGAACAAGATGCGCTTTTGAAGTTGCAGCATATGATCAAGGAGCACACACTACATATATAGGACCTAATGATACCCATATTGGATACAAAGAATCTATTGAAGATTCAGCTAAAGTATTAGGAACTATGTATGATGGTATCCAATATAGAGGATACTCCGATTCAATACTTACGGATCTTAAAAATTATTCTAAAATACCTGTTTGGAACGGATTAACAGACAAATTTCATCCCACTCAAATTTTAGCGGATTTACTTACTATCAAAGAAACTTTTCCTGAAAAATTATTAAAAACCATTCACTGTGCATACGTCGGAGACGCTCAAAATAATATTGCTAACTCATTAATAGAAGCTGCGAATATAATAAATTTTAAATTAAATATTATATCTCCTACATCATATTGGCCTCAAAAACAATATTTATCTAACAAATATCCCGTATATAATAAAAATATTTTTTACACTAGCAATGTTCAAGAAGGTGTAAAAAATGTTGATTGTATTTATACAGATGTATGGGTTTCTTTAGGAGAAAATAAAGATATATGGAAAAAAAGAATAAAAGAATTATATCCATATCAAGTTAATGAAAAAATGATAGATTTAACTAATAATCCTAATATTAAAATATTGCATTGTTTACCTGCATTACATAATAAAAAATCTGTAATTGGATTTAAAATCCATAATAAATTCAACATTTATAACGGATTAGAAATCACTGATAATATCTTTAATTCCTGTATTAACTTAAGTTTTCAACAATCTGAAAATCGATTACATACCATTAAAGCCTTATTAGTATCATGTTTATCAAAAGAAAAAATTTTATACTAAAATATGTTTATTATTTTTATAATAAAAAACATATTTAATTATCGTATTTAATACAATTCACGATTAGTAATTATCATTAATGTCATAATAATATGGAAAAATATATGTTAACAAAAAAAATATTTGGACCTTATTCTCCTATTTTAAAAATAAATAATTTATTTTTTATTTCAGGACAGATTCCAATCAATCTAACTACCGGTGTTATACCAAAAAATATATCCGAACAAACAACTTTAATATTAAAAAATATGAATATATTGTTACAAGAAAATAAAATAAGTATTAAAAATATTATTAAAACCACTATTTTTACAACAAAAATGGATAAATTAAAAGAAATTAATTTATCCTATCAAAAATTTTTTGATAAATATACTAAAAAATATCCAGCTAGATCATGTGTTGGTGTATCAGAATTACCTAAAAAAGTATCTATAGAAATTGAAGCAATAGCATCTATATAACAGATATTATAAAAATATGCCACATAGTGGCATAAAAAATATATAAATTGATAATTTAATCACATTAATGATATTAATAGAACCTTAAACGTTATTTTTTTTATAATTTTGACGATTTCGAGATATAAAATTTTTTTTATTTTCACGAAATACAGGATTTTTTAACAATTTTATATTAATAGGTTTATTTAAAATACGTGTACGCAACAAACAAATCAATAATCGTTTAGAATGACTTTTTGGTAATTCAATAGTAGAATAATTAGAAAATAAACGAATATTACCAATTAAGCGACTACTAATATCTCCTTCATTTGCAATTGCTCCTACAATATGACGAACTTCTATTCCATCATTACGACCTACTTCGATACGACAAATAATCATATTATCTAATTTTTTACGATCTTGTACAAAACGAGATGGTGAATATCTTTTAATGGCAGTATATTTATTACTATTAGTTACAGAAAACAAAGAATTATTTTTAAAAGACAAAGAAGCATATTTTCTATCTGGCGGAATAATTAACGGACGTTCTCCTTGCACTAATTTTAGTAATGCTGCTGATAACTTTTCGAAACTCCAACCATCTTTTAAATTTAATTTATACAATAATAATTTATATGATTCTAAATCACAACTATCTAATTGATTTTGTATTTTTTCTGAAATAACTTTTAATCTACATTGAGCTACTAATTCAGATTTTGGTAATTGTATTTCTTGAATAGAATGTTTAATAATTCTTTCTATATTATGTAATAATCTACGCTCACGATATTCTACAAATAATAATGCTCGACCAGTACGACCTGCTCGACCAGTACGACCAATACGATGCACATATGACTCTGCATCCATCGGAATATCATAATTAATAACAAAACTAATACGATCTACATCTAATCCTCGTGCAGCAACATCCGTAGCAATTAATATATCTAATTTTCCCGTTTTTAATCGATCTAACGTTTGTTCTCTTAATAATTGATTCATATCACCATTTAGTGCTGCACTATTATATCCATGTTTTTCTAATGTTTCTGCTACTTCTAAAGTAGTATTTTTAGTACGGACAAAAATGATAGTAGCGGAAAAATCTTCAACTTCTAAAAATCTAATTAAAGCATCAGTTTTTTTTCCACGTACTATCCAGTAACTTTGTTGTATATCAGGACGTGTTATTCCAGTAGATTGTATTTTAACTTCTTTAGGTGCATTCATAAATCGTTGAGATATTCTACGAATCATATTAGGCATAGTAGCTGAAAATAATGCAGTTTGGTGTTTTTTAGGAATTTGTGACATAATATTTTCTACATCCTCTATAAAACCCATACGCAACATTTCATCCGCTTCATCTAATACCAGACTACGTAGATGTACTAAATTCAAAGTGCCTCTTTTTAAATGATCTAACAATCTACCGGGTGTTCCTACAATAATCTGCGGACCTTTTCTAAGTACTTGTAATTGAATATCATATCTTTGACCGCCATATAATGCTAATACTTGTATTCCACTTAAATATTGAGAAAAATCAGAAAATGCTTTTGCTACTTGAATAGCTAATTCCCTAGTAGGGGCTAAAACGAGTATCTGAGGGGATTTCAAAGAAATATCAAGATTATTTAATAACGGTAATGCAAATGCAGCTGTTTTACCACTACCTGTTTGAGCCATTCCTAAAACATCTTTACCGGATAATAAATAAGGAATACAAGTAGATTGAATTGGTGAAGGTTTTGTATATCCTAATTTTTTTAACGATTTTAATAAAATAGGATTAAGCCCAAAAATAGAAAAAGAATGATGAATTTGAGTCATGCAGAGTATAAGCCTCTTTATGTTACAACTATGGCCAGTCTACTACATAACTCATAATGAAAATATATTAATATTTTCATTGCAGAAGAGTATGAACCGGCTATATTGCATATATATAAATTTTTTAAAAAACAATAAATTTTTAATAAAAATTTAAATATTAAATATTTAATATTTAAATAATATAATAAAAAATTTATTATACAATAAATGTCAAAAATAAGATAGTCTATAAAAATTAGAAAAAGTAAAATTTTTATAATCTATTTAATAAATTAGTATCTTTCATGCTTAAACGAATACGTCCTTGTCGATCTACTTCTAATACTTTTACAGAAATAATTTGATCAATTTTTAAATAATCAATAACTTTATCAACTCTTTTATGTGAAATTTGAGAAATATGTATTAATCCTTCTCGTCCGAAGCCGATAGAAACAAACGCTCCAAAATCTAAAATACGTGTTACTTTACCGGAATAAATTTTTCCAATTGTAATATCTGCGGTAATTTCTTTAATTCTACGCATAGCGTGTTTAGCTTTTTCTCCTACTGTCGCAGAAATTTTAACTATTCCGTCATCTTTAATTTCAATAACTGTACCTGTTTCTTCAGTTAACATTCTGATAATAGAACCACCTTTGCCAATAACATCTTTTATTTTTTCCGGATTAATTTTCATAGTATATATTCTAGGAGCAAACTTAGAAATATCACTTCTAGGAATATTTAAAGTAGCCTCCATAATATCTAATATTTTTAATCTTGCAGATTTTGCTTGATATAATGCATCTTTAATAATATCACTCGTAATACCGGAAATTTTTATATCCATCTGCAAGGCAGTAATACCTTTTCTACTACCAGATACTTTAAAATCCATATCTCCTAAATAATCTTCATCCCCTAAAATATCTGATAAAATTACATAAGAATCTTTTTCTTTTATTAGACCCATAGCGATTCCGGCAATAGCTGATTTAATAGGAATTCCTGCGTCCATTAAAGCTAAAGATGCTCCACATACAGAAGCCATAGAAGAAGAACCATTCGATTCTGTTATTTCGGACACTAAACGAATCGTATATGGAAATTGTTCAATATTCGGCATAACAGCTACAAAACTACGTTTAGCAAGTTTTCCGTGACCAATTTCTCTTCGTTTCGGTGATCCAACTATTCCAATTTCACCAACAGAATACGGTGGAAAGTTATAATGAAATAAAAAATTATCAGTTCTATCACCTAATAAATCATCTAAATTTTGTGCATCTCGTGATGTTCCTAATGTAGCGGAAACTAATGCCTGCGTTTCTCCTCTAGTGAACAATGCAGATCCGTGAACACGCGGGAGTACTCCTGTTCTTACATCAATCGGTCTAATTTCATTATTCATTCGTCCATCAATTCTTAATTTACCTTTCAAAATACGATTACGTACGATTTTTCTCTCTAATAAATAAATAATTTCTTCAATTTTAGAACTAGTTAATAGATTATCATAGTCTAATAAATCTATAATGACTTTTTGTTTAATTTCGCTTAACTTATTTAATCTTTCTTTTTTCGTAAAAATATGATATGCATATTCAATATCTTTTTTGACTCTTTGAGATACTAATTCATATAAAATATGATCGGGTGTATATACATTAAAACTAATATTAGGAATTTTATTTGCTTTTTTAGAAAAGTAATAAATATTATCAATTAAAAATTTTTGATTTTCATGTCCGAATAAAATAGCATTTAAAATATTTTCTTCAGATAAAACATGAGCTTCAGCTTCAACCATTAAAATAGTATTTTTAGTTCCTGAAACTACTAGATCTAAACAACTTTTTTTAATTTTTTCTATTGACGGATTTAAAACATATTGATTATCTATAAATCCTACACGTGCAGCTCCTATAGGACCTGAAAAAGGTAATCCAGATAAGCATAATGCAGCAGATACACCAATAATAGAAATTATATCAGGATTAATTTGAGGATTTACTGAAATAACTGTTGCAATAATTTGAACTTCATTTAAAAAATCTTTAGGGAACAAAGGACGTATTGGTCTATCAATTAATCGAGAAATTAAAATTTCATTTTCACTAGGACGTCCTTCTCGACGAAAAAAACCACCTGGAATTCTACCTGCAGCATAAGTTCGTTCTTGATAATTTACAATTAAAGGGAAAAATTTTTGTCCAGACAATACAGGAGCTCCACTCACTATAGTTATAAGTACAGTAGTATCATCCATACTAGCTAAAACTGAAGCGGTAGCTTGTCGTGCAATTACTCCTGTTTCTAATATAATAGAATGCTGACCATATTTAAATTTATGTATAATTGGTTTTAACAAAATGAATATCCTTAAATAAAAATAATCTAAAAAATATTTATATGTTTGTATAAAACAATGTAATATTAAATACTTTTTAAAAAAATTAAAATTATATTTTAATAAATATAAAATATACAGAAAAGAACTATCATAAATCTTTTCTGTATATAAATTACACTCTATTTTTAATAAATTTTAATACTATAAATAACTACCTAATAATAAATTAATAACGTAAATTAAGTTCTTTAATTAAAAAAAGATAGTGCTCACGTTGATTAGATTTAATATAATCTAATAATTTTCTACGCCGAGAAACTAATTTTAATAAACCTTTACGGCCACAATGATCGTTACGATGTAAAATAAAATGTTTTTGTAAATAATTTATTTTTAGCGTTAATAATGCAATCTGTACTGATGAATTACCGCTATTATTATCCGATCCCCCGTGCTTTAAAATTACATCTTTTATTAAGGATGTATTTTTTAACATAACAACTCCTACATAAAAATTTATAAAAAGCAAATGTTAAATGCATTATGACATTATTTGTTAAAATTAATTATTTAAGATACATTTTGGAATTAACAGTCCTAGTTTATTTATCTTCCCGATTCCTAAAAATATCTTATTAATACCAGATACTACTCGTACTAAACCTATCTTAGAAAAGATAAATAAAGATATACATATATTTTTTTTAAAATCCTCTATATCTTTATTAAATAATTTTACTTGAGGATATTGTAAAAATATAGAACTAATCGGTAATAAAAATGTTTTTAACATACTATTTTTATAAAAACTATATATTTGTTTTGTATGTTTATTTTCAACCGAATATAAATTCGATAATTTTATTAATTGTGATGAATAATATGGACCAACTTGTAAACGACGTAAAAAAATTACATGCGCTCCACATTTTAATAGTTTACCGATATCATATACTAAACTACGAATATATGTTCCTTTTGAACAAGAAACTGTAAACTCTATAAAGTTATGAACTCTTTGAATAAAATTTAATTGATAAATTACAACTGTTCTCGTACAACGAGATATTACGATACCTAATCGAGCATATTTATATAATGGAATTCCATAATATTTAACAGCTGAATACATAGGTGGAATTTGTTTTATTGTGCCAATAAATTTATTAAAAATATCAATAATATCATTTGTATTTACGTATACCGGGCTAGTATGAATAATTTTACCTGATAAATCACCAGTAACTGTACTAATTCCTAATTTTGCAATTACATGATATTTTTTTACTGAATTTGTCAAATATTGTGAAAATTTTGTTGCATAACCAAATAAAATAGGTAAAACACCCGTAGCTAATGGATCTAACGATCCTGTATATCCGGCTTTATGAGCATAGAAAATTTTTTTAACATGCTGTAGCGTACAATTAGATGAAATACCTTTCGGTTTATCTAGCAATAAGATTCCAGAATCATATTTATTATCTTGATAATCCATATTAAACCTAAACGTATAAGTTTTTATAAAATATATAGTTAATTAACTAATTTAGTTTTATTAATTAAATTAGAAATAAACATACCTGTTATATAAGAAGTATCATGAAAAAAGCATAATTTAGGAATAATACGAACATATAACTTTTTCTTAATAAGAGAACGAATAAACCCTTCTGCTTTTTGCAATATTTTTAATATTAATTTAATAATTTTTTTATCTTGATAGTTTGAACATGTAAAAAATATTTTAGCGTAACTTAAATCAGAAGATAATTTTACTTCTAATATTGTAATTAAAAAAATTAATCTTGGATCTCGTAAATGTCTTTGAATAATCACAGCAATCTCTTTATGTAAAAGACGCTCTAATCGTACTGATCGACTAAAATTTTTTAACATATCATTTCCTAATAATTATTAATTTTAATATATAAAAAATGTATAATAGATACAAAATTTTAATTTAAGTATAAATAATCATTTATTTTAAAAATTTAAATACCTCAATTACATCTCCTATTCTAATATCATTATAATTTTTTACTCCAATACCACATTCAAAACCGATGCGAACTTCAATAACATCTTCTTTAAAGCGACGCAATGATTCTAATTCACCTTCATAAATAACAATATTATCACGTAATACCCGTATTGGATTAGATTTTTTAATAATACCTTCTTTTACCATACATCCTGCCACTAAACCAAATTTAGGAGCTTTAAAAATACTTCTAACTTCTGCTAGTCCAATTACTTTTTGTTCATTAATTGGTATTAACAAGCCAGACATAACTACTTTGACATCACTAATTAAATTGTATATTATTGAATAATACCGAACATTTAAATGTTCTAATTCTATTACCTTTTTCGCGGAAATATCTGCACGAACATTAAATCCTATTAAAGTAGATGCAGTGGTAATACTCAAATAAGCATCAGTTTCTGTAATAGAGCCTACTCCGGACATAATAACATTTATTTTAATAACTTTATCAGAAATTAAATTTAATGAATCTAATATTACTTCTAAAGATCCCTGTGTATCTGCCTTTAAAATAATATTCAAATCAGATATTTTTTTTGTACTAATTTGATCAAATAAATTATTCATATCAATTTTTTTTATATTTGATAACTTATTTTCTCGATACTGTACTTTACGATATAACGATAATTCTTTAGCTTTCTTTTCATTACGAACAACGATTAATTTATCTCCTGTTCTTGGAACACCGGATAAACCAAAAACTTCTACGGGAATTGACGGTCCAGCTAAAGAAACATTTTCATGAAATTCATTCCTAAGTAATTTAATTTTTCCGTGTTCTGCCCCGCAAATAGCAATATCATGTATATGTAAAGTACCTTCATTAATTAACACTGTCGCTACCGGCCCACGCTGAATATCTAAAAAAGATTCAATAACTATACCTGTAGCCATTCCTGTATGTACTGTTTTTAATTCTAGCATTTCTGCTTGCAATAAAATTGCAGATAATAAATTATCAACACCAATACCTGTTTTAGCTGAAACTAATACAAATATATTTTCTCCACCAAATTCTTCGGAAATAATGGAATACTTCATTAATTCTTTTTTTATTTTATTTATATTAGATGTCGTTTTATCAATTTTATTAATTGCTACTATTATTGGTACATTTGCATTTTTAGCATGCTGAATAGCTTCTATAGTTTGCGGCATCACCCCGTCGTCTGCTGCTACTACTAAAACTACTATATCAGTAATTTTAGTGCCTCTTGCTCTCATAGCTGTAAATGCAGCATGTCCAGGAGTATCAAGAAACGTAACAATACCTTGAGATGTATTAACATGATATGCACCTATATATTGTGTGATACCTCCTGCTTCTTTAAAAGCAACTTTAGTGGATCGAATATAATCTAATAATGACGTTTTTCCATGATCAACATGTCCGACCATAGTAACAATAGGCGGTCTCAATTGTAATATACCATTTCCAAAATCACGATCTTTCATTAAATAATATTCTAATTCATTGTCTGGATATACGTGTACCTTATGGCCCATTTCTTCTATTACCAATTGAGCTATATCTTTCTCTAGAATTTGGTCTGAAGTTGCAGATATTCCCAAATTCAGTAAAATATTAATAATTTTAGATTGTTTAACTGCTATTTTGTTAGATAATTCTGAAACTGTTATATTGTTACCAATACTGATTACTTTGTTTATAATTTTGGTAGGTTTATTAAATTTTTGATGTAACATAAAATTTTTTATTAAACATGATTTATTTTTTTTTTTATAATTTACAAATTTTTTTTCCGATCCTTTTAACATAGACATGTTATTTTTTTTTTTATTTTTTTTATTTTTAATAAATTTAATTAATTTTTTATTATCAGTGTTATTACTGATAATGATATTTTTATCCTGAACATTATCTATATTTTTGTTATTTACTTGTTTTATAGAATTAAAGTTATTTTTTTTACTTGTTAATACATTATTATTATTTAACCGATTAAACTTTGATGATTTTTGATACATAAATTGTTTAAATAAATTATTTGTATTTTTTAAATTTTTTTTTGATACAGAAATATCAGTTTTAGTAATATTAGAGTCCATAGGATGTAAAGATTGTTCATGCGCATTGATCATTTTTTTTTTATGATCTTTAATTAATAATTCATTATCATGATTATCTCTTATTTTTTTAAATTTCACTGTTAAAATTATCTCTTTTATTGTAAAGGTATATTCCATTAAAAACTAATATTATAAAATCTATTAAAATATATATATAAAATATATGTATAAAATATATGTTACACATACTCTCCTTCAAGAGTAAAACAATTCTTAATAATACAAATATTTTCATTAAAATAAATGAAAATATGTTTTTTATATATATAAAATTTTTTAATAAAAAATGATTAAAGCATTTTTTTATATAAAAAAATCATTCTGCATTAAACAAAATATTACATAAATTTTTTAAAAAATAATTTAATATTCTTTAAAATGTTCTTAATGATGTCTATAATAAATTTCATATTTTATACTCCATATTATTTACGTTCATGAAACCAACAAATATTTCTAGCTTCCATAATTAATTTACCAGCTTGGATAGATGTTAATGCTGTAATATCATTTAAATCATCAATACTCTGTTCAGCTAAATGTTCTAAAGTATATATTTTTTTTTCTATTAATTTTTTAATTACAATTTTATTAATATGTTTTAAGTGTAATAATCCTGAATCTATACAATTTTTATTAAATTTTTCAACTGATTTATCAGAATAATTTTTTAAAATAAATATTGCTTTTTTTTGGATGCTTAAAATAACATCACTTTTAATTCCTGTAATAGATAATAATGCATGTATTGGTGCATTGGCAATAGATTGTATTGAATAAAATCCTGCACTAACTAATGCTGAAATATTATTATCAGTAAGATTTAATTTATTTTTAAAAACTTGAAAACACTCTTTTTTTTTAAATTTATTATTTTTTTTTAAATCAAGCGAAGTCATGACATTTAGTTCCCATCCTGTTAATTGTGATGCTAGACGAACATTTTGCCCGTTTCTTCCTATAGCTTGAGCTAAATTACAAGCTTTAACAGATATGTTAATAGTATTAGTACTACTATCTAAAATAATTGACGATACATCAGCCGGAGACATAGAATTAATTACAAATTTTTCTGGATTATTATCCCATAAAATTACATCAATTCTTTCTCCACATAACTCGCTAGAAACGGCCTGAACTCGCGCTCCTCTCATACCAACACACGCGCCTACTGGATCAATTCTACCGTCACATGTCATAACAGCTATTTTAGATCTTAATCCAGGATCACGAGCAATAGCTTTAATTTCTATTAATTTTTCCCCAATTTCAGGTACTTCAATACGAAATAATTCAATTAACATATCTGCGTTAGACCGACTAATAAATAGTTGCGCGCCGTGTGTTTCATGAGAAATATTATATAATAAACCTCGAACTCTATCATTAATCCTAAAATTTTCTCTAGGTAACATATCTTCTCGCATAATTATACCATCGATATTGTTACCAACATCTAAAATAATATAATCTCTGTTAATTTTTTTTACTGTACCTGTAATAATATGACCTTTTTTTTTATAAAATTGATTAATACTAATTTCTCTTTCAGCTTCTCTAACTTTTTGTATAATAACTTGCTTGGCTATCTGCGTAGCAATACGATCAAAAGTTACTGAGTGAATACAGTCTTCCATATAATCATCTAATTGTATAGCTTTATCTTCAAAACGAGCTGCTTCTAATGTAATTTCTTTAGTTGGATTAGATACAATATTCACTACTAACCATCTTCGATATGTATTAAAACTACCGTTTTTGCGATTTATACATACTCTAATATTAATATCTTGATCATATTTTTTTTTAGTAGCGATAGCTAAAGCACTTTCTAAAGCTTCAAAAATTTTTTCTCTTGGAATAGATTTTTCATGTGAAACAGCATCTACTACAGACAATATTTCTTTGTTCATATCAGCTATCCTTCAATTAAAAATGGATATATTTAACCAAATAAACAAGTCAAAAGAAAAATAAATTTTTATTAATCTAAATAAAATAACAATATTTTATGTATAAAATTAATTTTTTATCATATTAAATAGTTTTTGTAATAAATATTACTAATCAATATTAGTATATATACCGTTTACAACAAAAAACCCCGAACTGTTCGGGGTTAAAATATTAAATAATACCATCATACAAATAAACGTGATATAAATATCAAAAAAGAAAGAAAAAAGAAACATAATTTATACCGAAGACGGGATTCGAACCCGTATACTCTTTTAAAATTAAGTACTATCTCCTCAAGATAGCGTGTCTACCTATTTCACCACTTCGGTTAAAATTTGTTATACTAGTGTAATTTATAAATTTATACTAAATCAATGAAAATAATTAAAAATAAAAATATTATTATTATCTGAAATGACTATTAATAACATTTAATTACCTTTGTATATAAAAAATAATAAAAATTATTTATCAATAATTATACATGTAAACTACTTGTAGTCCACGCGCTAAACTTGCATAATAATATACTTACTACAAAAAATAATACTAATAATACTAATATTATATACATCATTACATGACTTTTTGAATGCTCAGTAAACAATTGAGATGAATAATCATTCGTATTAGCAGATAAATTATTACCTGAGCTATACTGAAATATAATAGTAGTAACCAATAAAAAAGAAATAATCACAAATATAATTAATAAAAAAAGATGCATAAAAATACCATATATATTATCGTAATGTTGATTACGACATAATGAATTAATATAAATTATTTATATTGTTAAAAATTTAACAAACAAGACAGTTGTTATTTTATATATTGTACAATAATACATATAAATAAAATACTATATAATAGTTTTATATTTATAAAATTGTGTTTTAAAAATAATTATTTATATTTATATCAACGATAATTATTTGAAATAAAAAACTTTAAAAACATATTACCTATCTCTAATAGAGCTTATAACAAATATAAGACATAAATAGTATATATCTCTAAGATATATACTATTTATGTCTATCGTGCATCACGTGATACATCATTAGATGTATATAATCTACATATACCTATAATTTTAAAAATAATTATTACATATTTATGATCCATGATCATAAATATGTAATTATATACACTATATTAACTATAAATACAAAATATTTTGTTAAAATTATTATTTTTAGTTGTTAACAAAAATTAAATCTTTATATATGTTTACATATATCTTTTATAATATCAAAATTTATTTGTTACATATGTCATATATATTTTGTATTAAAAATATATTTCATATCCATAAATATATTCTATACAAAATATAGAATATATAAAATCGATTGATTTTATATATCAAATACTTATTAATGATATCTATTTTTATGATAGATATCATCAATTTATAATATTTTTAACTATCGACCATACATAAAAATAATTTTGTTATACTTACTTATTAATTCATTTAATAAATCATACAAATTAATAAATATTAAAGTTAACATAATACATAAAAAATAAAAACAATTTACATTATTTGCATGATAAATATCATGGTCAACGTAAATGCCATCCTTCCGGATCACGCACTAATTTTCTAGACATTAAATCATCAATTTGTAACGAATTAATAGTTTCATATTTTATTAAAGCATCTTTCATAGCGTGAAGAATATCAATATTTTCATGCAAAATTTTTTTTGCACGTTGATAATTTATATCAATTAATAATTTTATTTCTTCATCAATATCCTGTATAGTTTTATCAGAAAAATACTTATTTTGAGATACTGATCGATCTAAAAAAAATTCTTTATCTTCTTCTGTATATAACAATGGTCCCAGCTTATCTGAAAAACCCCACTGAGTTACCATTCTTCGCGCTAAATTAGTAGCTGTTTTAATATCATTACACGCACCAGTAGATACTTGATCTAATCCGTAAATAATTTCTTCAGCTAAACGTCCTCCGTATAATGTAGAAATCTGACTTTCTAATTTTTGACGATTAGCGCTAAATATATCATGTTTTGGTAAAAATAATGTGACTCCTAAAGATTTTCCTCTAGGAATAATTGTAACCTTATGTACCGGATCATGACCCGGAACTAATCTTCCAACAATAGCATGTCCTGATTCATGGTATGCAATAGATTCTCTTTGATTATCTGTCATAACAATAGATCGTCTTTCAGATCCCATTGTAATTTTATCTTTAGATTTTTCAAATTCTAACATAGTGACAGCTATTTTATTACAACGAGCTGCTAATAAAGCTGATTCATTCACTAAATTAGCTAGATCAGCACCTGAGAATCCAGGAGTACCTCTAGCGATTACTATAGGTATTACATCATTAGCAATAGAAATTTTACGCATATGAATTTTTAAAATTTCTTCTCGTCCAACAAGATCTGGTAAGGATACTACTACTTGTCGATCAAATCTACCCGGCCTTAATAAAGCAGGATCTAAAACGTCCGGTCGATTTGTTGCAGCTACTAAAATAATTCCTTCATTACCTTCAAATCCATCCATTTCTACTAATATTTGATTTAAAGTTTGTTCACGTTCATCATGACCACCTCCTACACCAGTTCCTCTTTGTCTACCTACTGCATCAATTTCATCAATAAAAATTATACAAGGCGCATATTTTCTTGCATTTTCAAACATATCGCGTACTCGAGAAGCACCGACTCCTACAAACATTTCTACAAAATCAGATCCTGAAATTGTAAAAAACGGAACATTAGCTTCACCGGCAATTGCTTTAGCTAACAATGTTTTGCCTGTACCGGGAGGACCAACTAGTAATATACCTTTAGGTATTTTACCGCCTAACTTTTGAAATCTTTGTGGTTCTCGTAAATATTCAACTATTTCGGAAACATCTTCTTTTGCTTCTTTACATCCAGCAATATCTAAAAAAGTAGTTTTAACTTTATTTTTAGATAACATTTTAGCTTTACTTTTACTGAAAAATAATGCTCCTTTTCTACTACCGTTTTGTACCTGTTTCATTAAAAAAATCCATATTCCCGCTATTAAAAAAATAGGAAACCATGAAAAAAATACAGAAATTAAAAAATTTTGTGAATCTGGAGTAACACCAATAATAACGATATTTTTTTCTAATAACATATTTAATAATTGAGAGTCATAAACAGGCATATAAGTAATATACTTCGTCATATCTTTTCTAGTAACTTCAATTTTTTTGCCATTAATTTGAGTTTCAAGAATTTTATTCTGATTAACTTCTGATAAAAACGTAGAATAATTAATATTAGAATTATTTGTAGTATATATATTTAAAATTTGAATTAATGACATTAATATAACTGACACAAAAAACCAAAAAGTTAAATTTTTAACTATATTATTCAAACGATAACCCCACTTTATACTAATATTAAAATAAAATAAAAAATTACATTTTAAATCTGCGAGCTATAATAAATACTTCCCGAGAATTAACACGTGAAGAGCGTGGTTTATAAATTTTTACTATATTAAATATATTAAAAATTTTTTGTATATATTCTTTAAAACCATGCCCTTGAAATAACTTCATAATTAAACACCCGCGCTTTGATAACACAGACATAGAAATTTTTAATACAATATTACTCAATTTAAACATATTAGCGTTATCCACAATAGAACAACCGCTAATATTCGGTGATATATCTGACATAACGACGTTCCAAGAATGCTCTTTAAGACAAAGAAACATTTTTTTTTGAATAAATATGTCAGTAATGTCTCCATTAAAAAATTTCACATTTTTTAATGGACGCATTGGTAAAATATCATATGCAAATATAATTCCTGACTTTCCTATTTGTCCGATAGCATATTCGGACCATCCGCCAGGATGAGATCCTAAATCTATAATTTTCATTCCAGTATAAAAAATTTTTTCTGATTCATTAATTTCTTTTAATTTAAACCATGCTCTAGATCTTAAATTTTTTCTATTTCTTTCTTTAACATAAGGATCGGAAAAATGTTTTTTGAGCCAATTTTTAGATTTATTTAATCTTTTTATGAAAATCATATTAATATATAATACCAAATATAATGAAATATAAAAATTATATTAAAAAATTTAAGCAAAATTTATAAAAAATAATTATTAATATTCTTATACTTAAATAATATTAACAATAAAAATATATAATATATCTCTGCACACATGTACTTATATATTGATATATCAATTTCATTAAGGTTTATTATACATAAAAAATATTTATTTTTTAATATACCTTAATATTTATTATATTCAATATATTAATATTCTACACAACTGTAGTATTAAATTTTATGTTGATAAACAAATAAAAATTTTTAGTATTAAATATACTCAATCTTTTTAATTAAATATTCTGTAGAACCTGAAGGAGTATTTACCATTACAATACTATTTTCTTTTTTTCCAATTAAAGCTCGTGACATTGGTGAATAAATAGAGATAGAACACTCTTTACAATTTGCTTCATCATCACCAACAATAGTGTATATAAAAATTTTATTTGTACACATTTGTAATATTATTACAGTAGATCCAAAGATAACGATACCTTTAAAAGATATTTTTGTAACATCAATCATTTCAGAACATAATAATTTACTTTCAATTTCGCAAATTTTATTTTCACAAAAACTCTGTTCTTCACGAGCCGCATGATATTCGGCATTTTCTTTTAAATCACCTAATTGTCGAGCATTAGAAATCGCTTCTACAATAAATGGTCGTGTATTATACTTTAATTTTTTTAATTCAGATTTTAATCGATTATAACCCCGTAATGTCATGGGAATTTTATTCAACAATCTTACTTCTCCTTTGATATTTTATATAAAAAATAAAATTAAACATATCTTATTAACATAGGATGTTTATCCTGGTCATATATGATATATATATCAAGAATATAAATTTTATTTTATATTTAAATACTAAATTAGTATATATATTATATAATATTAATTATATTATTATTTTAACAAATTAAATAACTATTAATTATTGTATAATTTTATTTTTATCAAAAATAATAAAATTTATTAAACATATAAATATATAAAAATATTTATATATTTTTTATTATTATGTTATAAAAATCAAACTATTTTTTATAGTATAGTTAATTTAAAAATATTTATACAAATAAATTAGTCTATATATAGTAGAAAACTAATATATTTATTAACAATACATATAGTTACTCACTATTGATGAATTATAATAATTTATATATAAATTTTATTATTAATTAATGTTTAAAGTTGAGTTGAAATTATGAATTTAGATAAAATCTGTGCTGTAATTAAAAAAAAATTAACATTAAAAAAAATATATATATCAAAATATGATAATAATATCACTATTACCGCAATAGGAAATTTTTTTATAGGTATGAATTCTCTAGAAAAACAAAAAAATATATATAAAATATTAATGCCGTATTTTATAAAAAAAGAAATTCATGCTATTAAGATACATACATATACGATATCTGAATGGAATCAAAAAAAATCTCATACTTAATAACGTATATATACATTAATAAAATACGATAATTATACTAAATAGTATCTCCAATCAATAAAAATTTAATAGTATAAAAAAAACTATGTTAGTTTTTAACTAAATCAAAAATTTATTTAATAAGAATCAATATTCTGCGTATATATGTATATCTTTAATTTTATTAAATAATAATATTTATTATTTTAATAATAAAAATTATTTATGTAATGTACATTACAAATAAAAATATATGTTACATAACATTAATATTATTAATATAAAGTGATATAATTATCATACATTATATAGATGTTATTAAGATAATAATACTACATATAAAATATGTTTTAAGTATTCAATACTTGATCAATGTTATTTTATTAACATATATTTTTTAAAAAATATATTATAATAACAATATTTTTTTACTTTTAAAATATATCGAGAAAAGATTATGTATGCAATACTGTTAGATCGCAATAAACAATATAAAGTAAAACTTGGTAACATTATTCGATTAGAAAAAATCAATGTAAATATTGGAGAAGTGATAATATTTAAAAAAATAATATTGTTATCAAATAATCAAGAAATATCTATTGGAACACCAATATTACCGAATATTTCTATAGAAGGATCTGTATATAAACATGGAAGATATAAAAAAATAAAAATTATAAAATATAATCGTCGTAAACATTATAAAAAAAATCAAGGACATAGACAATATTACACAGACGTTAAAATTAACAATATTAAATATTAATAAAAATATTACTTAAGGACATAAAATGGCTCATAAAAAAGCTGGTGGTTCTTCTAGAAATGGTAGAGATTCCCATTCAAAAAGACTAGGTGTTAAAAAATTTGGAGGAGAATATGTATATCCAGGAAATATTCTAATTAAACAAAGAGGGACAAAATTTCATCCAGGTTATAATGTAAAATGTGGCAAAGATCATACTTTATTTTCTATGGTTAAGGGATTAGTAAAATTTAAAAAAAGAGGTTTACTTAAAAAAACATATGTCAATGTTATAAAAAAATAAAAAATAATATAAAAATATTTAACATTAAAATATTTTATAAAAAAGAGATATAACATGAAATTTGTTGATTCAGCTACAATTCATGTATCTGCTGGAAATGGAGGACATGGATGCATCAGTTTTAGAAGAGAAAAATTTATACCGAAAGGAGGACCGGATGGTGGAGATGGAGGTGATGGTGGTAATATTTGGATAATATCTGATTTAAATATGAATTCATTAACAGATTACCGTATTAAAAAAACATTTTGTGCTGAACATGGACAAAATGGATCTCATGCTAATAGTTCAGGAAGAAAAGGAAAAGATATTTTTATCCGCGTACCAGTAGGTACTAGAATTATAAATATTGATACTAATAATATAATAGCCGATATAAAAAATCAAAACCAAAAACTTCTTATCGCTAAAGGTGGCTGGCATGGATTAGGAAACTCTCGATTCAAATCACCTACTAACCGGGCTCCACGAAAAAATACTCAAGGTTCACTCGGTGAACATAAAATTATCTTATTAGAGTTAATATTAATTGCAGATATTGGTACCTTAGGTCTCCCTAATTCTGGAAAATCTACATTAACTAGTTCATTATCTAATGCTAAAACAAAAATAGATTACTATCCATTTAGTACTTTATACCCGGTATTAGGTACAGTAAAAATAAATAAAAAAAAATTTGTTATTGCAGATATACCAGGAATAATAGAAGGTGCATCATCTGGAATCGGTTTAGGAATCAATTTTTTAAAACATTTATCTCGTTGTCGATTATTATTACATATTATTGACATAACAACAATTAAAAAAAAAAATATAAATAAAATTAGATTTATTATCTTAAAAGAACTAAAAAATTTTGATATATTTTTATTTAAAATACCTCGATGGTTAATTTTTAATAAAATTGATATTTTAACAAAAAAAAAAATTGTTAAAATTATGAAATATATAACAAAAAAAATTAACTGTAATCAAAAATATTATTTTATTTCAGCTAAAAAAAATATCGGAACAAAAAAATTGTCTACAGATATTATAAATTATTTATATAAAAAAAATATATAAAAAATTTTATAAAATTATAATGACTATAATGTTATTAATTAAACAAATATTTAATTATATAAATTTATTTAAAATAATTTTTTATTTGTATATCAAAATATTTAAAAGTTACAAACATAGTACAACAAAAATCATTTATATAAAGAAACCCGGATTAAAAATACCGGGATTTCTTTATCATTAATAAAAATTATCTTTTAGAAAACTGAGTTTTTTTTCTAGCTTTACGAAAACCGAATTTTTTACGTTCTACCTGTCTTGCATCACGTGTTACAAAACCTTCTTTTCGTAAAATATCTCGTAATGTACCGTCATAGTCAATTAACGCGCGTGTAATACCTTGTCTGATAGCTCCAGCTTGTCCAGATATTCCTCCACCTTTGACTGTAATATAAAAATCAAATACATCCAACATACTTACTAACTCAAGCGGTTGTTGAACTAACATACATGATGTATCTCTACCAAAATATTCTTTTAAAGCACGTTTATTAATAAAAATTTTTCCTTCTCCTTTCCGTAAAAAAACACGTGCAGAAGAACATTTACGCCGACCGGTGCCATAATTAATATACTTAGACATAATATCAATCCTCATGTTTCATACATATTAAATATTTAAAAAAACTGGTTTTTGTGCATTTAAGTTGTGTTCATTAAATGGAAACACTTTTAATTTTTTAAAAATAGATCGACCTAAAGAACCTTTAGGTAACATTCCTTTAACAGCTTTTTCAATAACTCTTTCAGGATGATGCGCTAACATATACTGTAAAGTATATTTTTTTATTCCGCCGACATATCCAGTATGATGATAATAAAATTTATTAAGAATTTTTTTACCTGTAACAATTATTTTTGATGCATTTATAACTATGATATAATCACCAGTATCAACATGAGGAGTATATTCAGGTTTATGTTTTCCTCGTAATCGTAAAGATATTTCAGTTGCAAAACGACCCAATATTTTATTCGTGCCATCAACGTAATACCAGGATTTTACAACATTATTAACGTTAGCTGAAAAACTTTTCATAATACATTTACCTAATAGATATTAAATATATATCAAATATATATTTGATTTTAAAAATTAAAAAATAAATTGGAATTCAAAAAATGTATAAAACAAAAATATTAGAGTTCTTACGTAAAAAAATTGATTGCATTGATTATGAAATAATTAAATTATTATCATCTCGAGAATCTTTATCAAAAGATATATTAAAAAATAAAATATATAACCAATTTAATATACGAGATAAAAATCGTGAAATAGAACTATTTAATAATTTACATCAATTTAGTAAAAAAAATAATATTAATCCAGAATTTATAAAAAAAATATTTAAAATAATTGTTAAAAATTCTGTTATTATTCAAAAAAAATATAAGAATAAAATATTAGATAATAAAAAAAAATATTTATGTGCCTACTTAGGACCTATCGGATCCTATTCATATGCTGCTTTTAATTATATCTCTAAAAATAATAAAAAATTTTTAATATCAGATGAACATTATAATTTTAATTCTATAATAAAATCTCTTAATAAAAATAATTGTAATTTAGCACTACTACCAATTGAAAATAGAATATCAGGAATTATTCCTGAAGTATATAAAATACTGAAAAAATATAAAAATATATATATCATTAAAGAATGTTATTTAAAAATACAACACCATTTATTTACCCCTAAAAATTGTTTTTTTTATAAAATTAATCAAGTATATAGCCATATACAACCGTTTAAACAATGTAGTATTTTTCTAAAAAAGTTTCCAGAATGGAATAAGAAATATTTTAACAGCACGTCTGCAGGAATGAAACAACTTGCTATAGAAAACCAAAAAACATCAGCTGCAATTGGAAATTCAATAGCCGGTTCATATTATAACCTAAAAAAAATCGCTAGTAATATATCTAATATAGATAATAATATAACTAGATTTATAGTAATTTCAAAAAAAAAAAAAATAAATCAAAAATATCCTACCAAAATAACTATGATTATAAAAATAATTAACTATAAAATAAATAAAAATAACATATTAACAATGTTAAAAAAAAGAAAAATTAAAATTTTAAATATAATTGAAACTAATAAAAATATTAATAAAATAGAAAAAACATATTTACTGGAAATAAAAGCATACATAGAATCTGAAATAATACAAAATATATTATCTAATATACAAAAATATACTAAGTATATCAAAATATTAGGATGTTATCCTATCGAAGATAATATAATAAAAATATATTAAATAGTATAAATATTTCTTTAAAAAAATGAACACATTATTTTAATGTAAATGTTTCAAATACAACAGGATATTAATTATTAATTATGTTTAATACATTAGCAAAAAAAATAACTGATATTTTTGAAAAAATCTCACATCACGGTTATTTAAAAGAAAAAAAAATAAAAGAAACAATGCAAAAAATAAAATTAGCGCTATTAAATGCAGACGTTTCATTAACAGTTGTACAGTTATTTTTAAAAAAAATAAAATCTAAAATATCAGAAACGCATATAAATAAAAATTTTAGTCCAAGTCAAAATTTAATAAAAATTGTATTACGAGAATTAATTTTAATGATGGGCGATAACTGTTATTCATTTAAATTTTTATTAAATCAATTAACGATTTGTACTGTTATCGGGCAACCAGGTTCAGGTAAAACTACTAGTGTAGCTAAACTAGCTTATTTATTATCTAAACAATATAAAAAAAAAATACTTGTTGTATCTATTGACATATATAGACCAGCAGCTATTTTACAGTTAAAACGATTAATACAAAAAACTAAAGCAAATTTTTTTCAATCTAATTGTGACCAAAAAACTATTCAAATAATAAAATTAGCAATAAAAGAAGCAAAAAAAAAAAAATATGATTTATTATTAATAGATACTGCAGGTAGTATACACAATGATCTTGGTAAAATGCAGGAATTAAAAAAAATACAAGATTACATTCAACCACAAGAAACATTATTTGTTATAGATGCTATGACCGGACAAGATTCTATTCATATTATTAATGAATTTAATAAAATATTTAAATTATCAGGAGTAATTTTAACAAAGTTAGATAGTGATACACGAGGGGGAGTAGCATTATCAGTACGTAATTTAACAAAAATACCTATAAAATATGTTGGAACAGGAGAAAAAATTTATGACTTACAAATCTTTCATCCTGAAAGAATTGCTAAAAGAATTTTAGGAATGGGAGATATGTTATCGTTAATGGATGATATTCAAAACAAAATAAAAAAAAAAGAATTAAAGCTATTGCGAAATACAAATAATAAAGGAGATAAATTTAATTTAAATGATTTTATATTACAAATTAAACAAATCAAAAAAATAGGAGGAATCAATTCATTATTAAATAAATTACCTATAAATATGTTCGCAAATAATCCTCTTTTAGAAAATATTGATGAAAAATCTTTTATAAAAATTGAAGCAATGATTAGTTCAATGACAGAAAAAGAAAAAAATACTCCTTCCATAATAAAATATTCAAGAAAAAAAAGAATATCAATAGGATCAGGAATTTCTATACAAGAAATTAATGTTTATTTAAAAAAATTTGATAATATGAAAAAAATTATGAAAAATATCAAAAATAATAAAAAAAATAAAATATTTGAAAAAATTAAAAATTATCTGATAAAATAATATATAGAGTAATTTTAATATTTTAAAAATATTTAATAAAAATTATTAATATAAAAGAGAGAATATAATGATAAAAATTAGACTAGCTCGACATGGATCTAAAAAAAAACCATTTTATCAAATTGTAGTATCTGATATAAGATCAGCTAGAAATGGAAAATTTATTGAACGTATTGGATATTTTAATCCATTCGCTAAAGATAATGAAAAAAAAATAAACTTGTCAAGTACAAGAGCACATTATTGGTTAAAAAATGGAGCAAAACAATCAGATAGATTTTTGAAACTATTTATACAATTTAAAAAAAATAATTCTAGTTCATAAATAATATTAATATTTATGGTTATAAATTATGATTATAATAGGAAAAATAGGACATCCGTATGGAATTTTAGGATGGATACACGTAATTTCATTTACAGAAATAAAAAAAAATATATTTAATTATTTTCCTTGGATCTTGGAAAGATCATGTCTTAAAATACATAAAAAGGATATACTCATCTATCGTAAATATATGGATCATTTTTTAATAAAATTAAACTATATAAATAATAGAAATCAAGCATATGAATTTTCTAAAAGAAATATTTCCATCCAATTACAGAAATTACCTATATTAAAAAATCAAGAATATTATTGGTATCATATTTTATATTGTACTGTTTTTAATCTTAAAAATGAAAAATTAGGTTTAGTAACAAACATATTAGAAAATAAAATTTATAATACACTAAAAATTTTTAATTCTAAAAAAAATAAAAATATCTATATTCCTTTCGTACAACCGGATATAATTAAAAAAATAGATATAGAAAAAAAAATTATTATAGTTGTTTATATTCCATATATATAATACATATTATTATTTTTGATGAAAATATGATTCAAGATCATTATTGAATATAATCAGTAAAACTGTTAATAATATATTCATACATAAAAATTATAGATTAAACCATTATAATAAAAATTATTAATATTGAGATATTATCTCTTATATTTATGCAATAAATATCATAAAAATAAATAATCAGCTAAATATACACAAGACAATATAAAAAATTAATTATATTAATATCTGTATAATAAAATTTAGATCATATCTAACATACACAAACCTTTTCTAATAATTTATTTATCTTTATAAATAAAAATTACAAATTATAATGATATGAAAAGGTATTTTTATATATTAAAATTAATATTTTGTAAATATTTATACATTATTGATAAGTATATCATACGAACTAAAATAAAAATGTAGCTATAAAATATAGAATATATAATTCATTAATGCTTCTTAAACTATTAATGATAGTTAATATAGACAATATTATTACTTGATTAATAAAAATTATATAATAACATTATTACAAAAATAATTAAATAATAAATTTAAAAAAAAACTCAGTAATATTATACTGAATGGTTAAATATTTTAAAAAATATATTTTAATAATATTAAACATTAAAAATAAAAAATATTATATATATTAATTACACGAGATATTAAAAATATGAATAATTATATTCATTCACTAGAAAATCAATATAAAAAAAAAAATATTCCACTATTTCGCTCAGGTGATTCTGTAGTCGTAAAAATATGGATATTAGAAGGAACTAAAAAACGTATACAATCTTTTGAAGGTGTTGTAATTGCGAGAAGAAATAGAAATTTAAACTCATCATTTACCGTACGTAAAATATCTAACGGAGAAGGAGTAGAAAGAACGTTTTTAATTCATTCTCCTAATATACACGAAATACAAATCATAAAAAAAGGATTAGTTAAAAAAGCAAAATTATATTATCTAAGATATCGTACTGGTAAATCAGCAAGAATTAAAGAACGTCTAAAATAAATAATTTTATTCTTATAAAAGATATAATCATTGGTAACAAAAAATAAATGATTATAATAATTAGATTTATCTATATTGATTATGCAGTCAGAATGTTATAACATTGACTGCACAATATATTATTAATATATTTTTAATATATTCTACTAATAGTTAATTTATCTATTTTAATTTTTGGTTGATCTATATTTACCGGAACAGTCTGTCCATTTTTTTTAACAACTACCTCAATCCACTAGCTATACACAAATTATCTCCCACTATCGATACAGACGTCATTACTTCTATATCCAATCTGATTAATGTAGCTCCTTTTAACGGATAAAGAACCTTACTATACTTAATAAGATAAGCTTCTGGTGTAGAAAAAACAAAATTTCCAGAAGTAATATCTACTTAACATCCGTTAAAATTTAAAGAATAGATACTATAACCTACGCTGTTAATAATATCCACATATCTATCAAAACCTGCTAATAAATACGTGTTTGTCATACGTGGCATAGGTAAACGAGCATAAGATTCTCGTCGACCATTTCCTATACTATTTTGATGTATTATATGTGCATTTAATTTATCTTGTAAAAAAAATTTTAAAATGCTGTTTTTAATTAAAACGTTACATTTACTAGATACTCCTTCATCATCAATGTTAACTGAGCTTCTATTACTATATAAAGTTTCATTGTCTACAATTGTACACAAATTAATAGCAATTCTTTTTTGGTTCATTTTATTAGCGAATATAGATGTTTTTTTACGAATAAAATCACCTTCTAAACCATGACCGATAGCTTCATGAAATAAAATACCAGGATATCCGGGATCCAATACAACCGGAAAAGAACCAACCGGAAATGTTTTAGCAGATAAACCAAATAATGCAATACGAACTACTTCTTTTGTCCAAAATTCTATTAATGTTTCCTTAATGTCTTTTTTTAAAAAAATCACTAATTTTTAATCTACCCACCACCATGAAAACCTTTTTCTTGTTTATTATTTTGTTTGACTAGTATTTCAATAGTTACATATATCAAAGATCGAATATCTCTAAATAAACTTGTACTATCAATAAATCCAATTACAATTTTTTCATGTTCACAAGTTAATGTCACATGAACACCAATAATACGATAATCTTGATTTATAGCTATATTATTAATTTAATATAAAATATAAATTTTTTTCAATATAATTATTTTTTATTAAATTAAACGGAGAATATACGTGTATAGTTTGTAAATATGATGTTTTTTTAATTATATTACCTGATATGTTAGGTACCATATAACACACTGTATCGATAGAACCGCTCAAACTATTTAATTTAGTAGCGTTTATATAAGAAAAACTAGTAGAAGTATTCCGTACACTCATACTCTAACTCTTTCATCAAAAAAAAATAAGTACCTTTCTTAATTTTCCAGTTCTCTAATATCCCTGTTTCTCGTTCTTTTAATTGGAGATAAATATCTCCAAAATCTACTTGATTCTCTAACATATTATTTAATAAAATAAAAACATTTTTTTATTAATAATGCATTTATTTAATAAAATCTCTATTATTATTAATGATCTCTTCATACAAATACAAATATAAGAATACTAAAATTATTAAATACTTATTTAAAAAAAAATATTTAATAAAATTAAATATAATATTTGTATATATAAAATATATAATAATAATTATTATTAATAATTACATAATAATTATATTAAATGTTAATATAATATTATTATAATAACTGTTATGTTTTACTAAAAATTCGTCTTAGCGAGGTGATAAATGAGTAATAAATTTCAAATTTTATTAATTAACGGACCTAACTTAAACTTATTAGGTACACGAGAACCCCTAACATATGGGACCAAGACATTACCTCAAATTGTTAAAAAAATAAAAAATACTGCACAACATTTAAATGTTAAACTATACGATTTTCAATCTAATGCAGAGCATGAAATAGTTAATAAAATTCAAGATAGCAAAACAAATCAGATACAATTTATTTTAATTAATCCAGGTGCATTTGCTCATACTAGCATATCTATTCGGGATTCATTACTAGCAGTTCAAATTCCTTTTTTTGAAATTCATATTTCAAATATTTTCTCTAGAGAAAACTTTCGTTCACATTCATGGATATCTGATATATCACAAGGTGTTATATCTGGATTCGGATCTGATGGATATATATGGGCATTACATACATCTGTGCGTATTTTATCAAAAAAAACTATAAAAATATAAAATATTAAATAATATTTATCAAATAAATTTTTTATTTTTATAATATAAATTTAATTTTTTTCTTAACGTTCCGCGATTAATACCTAAGATTAATGCAGCTTGTGTTTGATTACCTCTGGTATACTGCATAACGCTATCAAATAATGGTTTTTCAATTTCAGATAAAAACATATGATATAAATTATTTTCTGTTTTTTTAATAACTATTAAAAAATAATTTTTTAAAGCAATTTTAATATATTTAATTAAAGGAGTATAAAATACTTCTTTATTAATAATGTCGGATACAATAAACTGGCTAGGGATTTTTTGATTATTCATCATATAGTTACTTCGTTAATTTTATAGGATTTATTTTAAATAACACAATCTATTAAACATATTTTGATTTTAAATTATCATCTATTATTTTATAATATGTTAACAATATTATTTATACAATAAACATTGTATGTCGCTCAAAAATATTGAAATATCATATATTGATATATATCATTTCATATCTTCTGAATACAAAACATGTAATAAATGGATCATATCCATAGGAGGACTTACCGTCCAAGTTTGAAGTTTAAATGTTATAGGGTGTACAAACTGTAACATACTAGAATGTAAAGCAGGCCTATAAAATCGTATTAAAGTTTTATATTCTAATTTAGAATAAGATGTTACATTTGGTCTTATACCTCTAGAATACAAATGATCTCCAAGTACCGGATGAAAAATAGAAGAAAAGTGTACTCTAATTTGATGCATTCTTCCTGTTTCTATACGAATACGAACATGTGTGTAATTTCTAAAAATAGTAATTATTTTATAATAAGTAATAGCTTGTTTACCACCTATACCTATTGCCATCATGGTTCGATTATAAATATTTCTTCTAATAGGATAATTTATTATTCCGTCACATTCAATACGACCAATGACGATTGCATCATACTCTTTTATTACCTTACGTTGTTGAAACAAACGAATCATATAATGATACGCAAATATTGTTCTCGCTACTACTAATAATCCAGAAGTATTACGATCTAATCGATGAACAATACCCGCTCTAGGTAACATACGATTTTTTTTATAATGAAAAATTAAAGCATTCAATAATGTTCCTGAAGTATGGCCATAACCTAAATGAACTACTAAATTAGGTGGTTTGTTTAAAATTAGTATTGCAGAATCTTGGAAAATAATATCTAAGAATATATTCTCTTTTTTTATTTCAATAAACTGTAAATTTTTCTTTACATTCACTGAAATATAATCATTTAAAAAAATTTTTTTTTTGGAATAGTAATAATAGTGTTATTAACAGATACATATCCTAATAAAATCCATTTTTGTATACAAGAACGAGAAACTAAAGGAATATGTTGGACTAAAATTTTATCTAATCTAGACCGTTTTAATGTAGATAAAGAAACTATAAAATTTAATTTAATCATATTAAATAAACTTACACATTAATTTTTCATTTGTTAAGAGATTTATAAAAATATATTTATGTTAGTTTAACATAAAAATATACTAATATTATATATTTTATATTATATATAATATAAGTGTTTTTACTAAAATAAATTTTTATATATATTAATGTTACTTTTATATATATCTAATTCATAGATACACATTAGATTATGTATCAATTATATTATTTTTGTTCTACTCATGTTTTAGGCATCTCAATATATGAAAACTGATGAAATTCGTACTTTATTTTTAAAATTTTTCAAAGAAAAAAACCATAAAATTATTCCCAGTAGTTCTTTAATTCCAAAAAACGATGATACTTTATTATTTACAAATGCAGGAATGAATCAATTTAAAAATATATATTTAGGATATAAAAAAAATAATACATCATCTTTTACTAGTTCTCAATATTGCATTCGAACAGGAGGTAATCATAATGATTTAAAGAAAGTAGGTTATAAACCTTATCATCATACTCTATTTGAAATGTTAGGAAATTTTAGTTTCGGTGAATATTTTAAAGAAACTGCTATCACTTATGCTTGGGAGTTTTTGACAAATAAGAGATGGCTTAAAATACCTATAAAAAAAATTTGGGTTACATATTATTACCGAGATATTGAAACAAAAAAAATTTGGTTAAACATTATTAAAATTCAATCTGATCATTTAATTGCTGTATATGATAAAAATAATACAGAATATAATTCTGATAATTTTTGGAAAATGGGAGATTCAGGTCCATGCGGTCCGTGTACAGAAATTTTTTATGATCAACGCAAAAATTATAAAAAAATTGACATAATTAATAATTATCATGAATTTAAAAAATATTTTGTAGAAATTTGGAATTTAGTATTTATGCAATTTAATCAAATTACACCGAAAAAAATAGTTCAATTACCTACTCCATCAGTAGATACAGGTATGGGTTTAGAACGTATATCTGCGGTCTTACAAAATGTTTCTTCAAGTTATAAAACAAATAATTTTAAAGAATTGATGAAATCTATTAAAAATATCATTCCTACCAAACCACATAATAATATTGCATTAAAAATTATTACAGATCACGTCCGTACAGCTACTTGTCTAATTGCTGAAAATATAGTTCCGGG